>JBCBDK010000081.1:0-10271 GCA_038529675.1 Actinomycetota bacterium | reverse complement strand
CCCCCGCAGGCCACGTGCGGGCCGCCGCAGCGGAGATGATCGTCGCGTTCGGGGCCGGCCCGCCGGCGGCCGACGTGCTCGCCGCGCCCGCCGCCGTCGGGCAGACGGTCTCGATCCCGGCCGGCGGCACCGTGGGCGGCGCGCTCGCTGTCGGCAACAGCGACGTCACCCGGCTCGGGCACGGGCCGATCCGCGACGTCCTGTTGCAGACGCACTACGTGTCGTCGGCGGGCAAGGTCGTCAAGGCTGGTGGTGCGACGGTCAAGAACGTCAGTGGCTTCGACCTGTGTCGCCTGCTCGTCGGGAGCCGGGGCACGCTCGGGTTCCTCGGTGACGTGATCTTGCGCACGCGTCCGCTCGCTCCGACGAGTCGCTGGTATCGATCCGCGACCGACCCGTTCGAGCTGCTCAGCGAGGTGTACCGGCCGGTGTCGATCCTGTGGAACGGCGCCGAGACGTGGATCCGACTCGACGGCGACGACGCCGACATCGAGTCCGTCGCTGCGTCGTTCGGGTTGGCGGCGGTCACCGACGTCCCCGTGCTGCCGACTCCACACCGGTGGTCACTGCCCCCGAGCCGACTGGCCGAACTGCGCGATCACGAGCCGGGGTCGTTCGTGGCGGAGATCGGTGTGGGGGTCGTGCACCATCATCGCCCTGCGCCGGCGGTCGAGGTCGACACGCCGACCCGCCAGTTGCACGGGCGGGTCAAGCACGAGTTCGATCCTGCCGGCCGACTCAACCCCGGCATCGACCTGCTCGCCCTGTGAGCCGCGGGACTCGGCCGTTCGTCGACCGACCGATCGCCGACGGAGTCGCAGCGGCCACGGCGGCAGCGGCGGCAGCCGACGAATGGGGCCTCGCGGCGCCGACCGTGCTCCGGATCGGTATGAACGCGATCTACCGATGTGACGATGTCGTGCTGCGGGTGTCGTCCCCGACGGCACCGGCGACCGTGGCGATCGAACTCGCCGAACTCCTGCGGGATCACGGCGTACCCGTACCGCCACCTGCTCGCAGCGAACCGATCGTGGTCGACGAGTTGACGGTCACCGCGTGGCCGTTCCTCGCAGCGGTCGACGCCCCGATCGAC
The DNA here is from genome assembly GCA_038529675.1 of Actinomycetota bacterium. Lineage (GTDB taxonomy): Bacteria > Actinomycetota > Acidimicrobiia > Acidimicrobiales > Ilumatobacteraceae > Ilumatobacter_A. Next base: position 9,178 of record JBCBDK010000081.1, on the reverse strand, counting down.
TGGGCGACAGTCGGTCACCACGTCCGACGTGTCCACCAGCTCGCTGCGTCGGACCTGCCACCGGAACTCCCGACGCCGTCGCCGGTCGACTTCGCCTGGTGGGACTTCGACCGCCTGCTCACCGAGACCAGCGTTCGCCTCGATGCCGCTGCCGAGGCCGGGCTCGAGGCGACCATCGATCGCCACCGTGGCTGGAACACCTTCGAGGCGCACGACACGGTGGTCTGCCACGGCGATGTCCACCCGGGCAACGTCGTACAGACCGCCGACGGGCCCGTACTGATCGACTGGGATCTGCTCTGTCTCGCTCCCGCCGGGTGGGATCACGCGCCGCTGATCACCATCACCGAACGGTGGGGCGCACCCGAGGGTGTCTACGAGGCGTTCGCGTCCGGGTACGGGGCATCGATGCGCTCGGACCGATGGGCCGCCGACTTCGCAGAACTCCGACTCGTCGCCGCGACCTTGATGCGGGTCAAGGCCTCGCTACGCGACGAGGCGGCATGGCCCGAGGCCGAGCGCCGGCTTCGACACTGGCGGGGTGATCCCGATGCGCCCCGCTGGAGTGCGGTCTGACCCCTCTCCACCAGCGCCGCGACGTTCCGTCAGGGCGCAGGGACGTAATAGCCGGTGATGTCGAGGACCACATGGGCCTTCGCGTCGGCCGTTCCGCCGACGAACACGCCGACGGCACCGGTGTCATCGAACGCCTGGGTCAGGATCGACACGCCGCTGTTCGCGTCGGTCTGGTTCGGGCCGGTCCAGTTGACGGTCGACGTCTGACCCGTCGCAACGGCGAATCCATCGACCTGGACGAAGCCGGCGCCCTCAGTCTCGGTGACCGTCACGTTGTAGCTGACCGCCACGGCGTTGTCCGGGAACTTCAGTTCGTTGACGACCACGCCGTCCTCGTCGATCGCGAACTGGACGAATTGTGCGAACGGGGCGCCACCGACGCCCGTCGGCTCGAGCTTGCCCGTCGTGTCGATCCGCGTGTCCATCGTGCGGTATGAGGTGAGCGGCACGAACAGCGTCGGGCCCGCGCCGTCCATCGCCTCGACCTCGGTCGTCGTCGAGGTGCCGCCGCCGAGAGCGGGGACGGCAACCGTCAACAGGACGAGGGCGGCGAGCCCGCCGAGCAGTCGTTTCGTCGTGGTCGTCATGTCAGGTCCTCCAAGTGATGATGGTGATGCGAGCGCTCCGCCAGAGCGACGCACCTGGATCTTGGCATGTCAGCCGCGCTGTCAGATGGTTCTTCCGAGCGCGGCTGATTGACTGTCCGGCCGTGCCGTGCGGTCTACGAGTCGACGAATCACCAACCGGGGCAGGGCGTGGCGTGTTCGCCACGCGGCCCTTCGACGAGGGTGACGTCATCGAACACTGCCCGGTGCTCCTCGCCGATGGCGACCAGGGGGCGTCGCTCGAGGTCGGCGCCGAGGGGTACGTGTTCCGCTGGGGTGAGTCGGCAACGGCGCTGGCGCTCGGCTACGGGTCGCTGTACAACCACAGCTACGACCCGAACGCCACGACGCTCGAGACCGACGACGAGTTGATCATCACCGCGACGCGTGCGATCGCCGTCGGCGACGAGATCTTCATCAACTACATGGGCACCGAGCAGGACGGCGTCTGGTTCGACATTCTCGACTGAGCCTGCAACATCGGCGCCACGCGAAAACGTTCTCGCCAGGCGTCGATGTTGCACGGCGGTGGATCTGTACGCGTCACCAGATGTCGACGTCGTCGGGGACCATCGGGTCGCCGTCGCTCGGGCCCGGCGCTGTGTCGGTGAGTGTCGGGTCGTAGGCCTCGGTCAGCCAGCCGAGGATCTCGTCGTCGACCTCATCGACGTCGTGGAGGTTGATTGTGTGGAATCGCTTGGTCGAGCCGCGCTGCTCGATGACCTTGCGTGACAGCCGACCCGAATCGAGGGTGCGGTGGAGGTTGAACGAGAGCGCAGACCACTTTGTCATCGGTCGGAGCATCGCGAACATCGCGTCCCGCTTGAACTGCACGAGTTCGTCGAGCGGGTCGACGATCAGCTCTTCGTCGGCGCCGGGAAGCGACCGGAGGTGCTCGATCACCCGGTCGGCGATCGGTCGGAAGGTCGGGATCGAGCTGTCAGCCAGTTCTTCCAGCGTCGAGCCGGGCTTGCAGATGTGACTGCGCCCGGGCGACCCGAACGTCCGGTTGCAGTCGGGACACACCCAGGTGGCCATGGCGTGATTCTGCCTCAGCGGGGCTGACAGGTGGGGCAGTAGTAGGCCGTGCGGTTCTGGATGTCCAGCCGGCGGATCTCGGTGTCGCACCGCACGCACTCGTCTCGCTTGTACGCATACGTCGCCTCGCGCCGGGGGATCCGGGCTCCCTTGGGGAGCGCGAGTTCGCTGCGGTCCACGGTCACGATCCGGTTCGCACGCACCCCTGCTCGGAGCATCTCGGAGATCGTCGACCACATCCCGTACAGCTCGGACTCGTCGATCGAGGTGCCCGGCCGCTCCGGGTGGATGCCGTGAACGAACAGCAGCTCGGCTCGGTACACGTTGCCGATCCCGGCGATCACCGCCTGGTCCATCAGCAGGTCGCCGATCCCTCGTTTCGAGCGACGGACCTTCTTCACGAACGGCTCGGGCGTACCGTCGCGACGCAGCGGATCGGGTCCGAGCCGGGCCAGGATCTCGTCGCGGACCTCGGGGCCGTCGACCGTGCATGCGGTCGGACCCCGCAGGTCGATGGTCACGGGTGCGCCGTGGTCTCCGTCTGCGATGAGTCGCATCCGCAGCGCTCCGACCGGCTCGGGCACCGACCCCTTGGTCACCCGGTACTTGCCGAACAGGCCGAGGTGGACATGGCCGACCTCACCCGTCGACCATTCGTAGAACAGGTGCTTGCCGTACGGGTCGATCCGATGGAGCACGGCTCCGTCGACGCGGGCTGCGTCGTCGGCGAAGCGACCCTGCGGACTCGACACTGCGATCGCCCGCCCCGCCAGCAGCTTGGCATGGTCGCGAGCGATGCGATGGATGGTGTGGCCTTCGGGCACGGAGGCGGACGCTACGGGTGCGGGTCGCGTAGAGTCTAGGCGTGCTCGAAACCGGTGACTCGTCGTCGACCCAGGGGTCGACACAGGTCCGGTCGGGCCCGCTCGCACTCGATCCTGAAGGCCTGAATTCGTGCGTGGGATGTGGTCTGTGCCTGCCGCACTGCCCGACGTTCCGGATCACGGGGGAGGAGGCGTACTCGCCGCGTGGACGCATCGACGCGATGCGCGGCGTCGAGTGGGACGGCGCCGAGATCGACGACGAGTTCGTCGACTTCATGTCCACCTGTGTCCAGTGCCGCGGTTGCGAGCCGGCCTGCCCGAGCAACGTGCCGTACGGCGCCCTGATGGAGCAGACGCGCGCGGTGCTCGTGGCGGAGAAGAAGATCACGCCGTGGTGGCAGCGCATCGGCTTCTCGATGTTGCCACGACACCGAATCGTCTTGCTCGGGTCGAGTGCACTCGCCGTCGCACAGCGCCTCCGCATCGTTCCGAAGCGCCTCGCTCTCGCCCGGCTTCCCATCCGTCGAGGCCCGGCACTCACCTCGACCGGCGACGACGTCTGGTTGTTCACGGGGTGTGTCATGGACGCCTGGCAGCGCTCGACACACCGGTCACTCGGTGCGCTGATCGGCGCGGTCGGCGCCGGGTACCGCGTGCCGGGCGACGGCGCCGGGTGCTGCGGTGCGCTCCACACCCATGCTGGGCTGGTGGACGATGCGCGCGGGCTGGCCGAGCGGGTGATGGCGGCGATGCCCGGTGAGGCGCCGATCGTGGTCGACTCCGCCGGTTGCGGCGCCGCATTGAAGGAGTACGGCCATCTGCTCGGCACCGACGAGGCCGAGACGTTCTCGTCCCGGGTGGTCGACGCCTGCGAGTGGCTGGCACTCCGGGTCGACGCACTTCCCGAGGCGCGCCGTGGGCGCCCGATCGTCATCGTGCAGGATCCGTGTCACCTCCGTCATGTGCAGCGCGTCCACGACTCGGTGCGGACCGTCCTCAGCCGGGTCGCCGACCTCGTCGAGCTCGACGACGACGGGCTGTGCTGCGGCGCCGGCGGTGCCTACTCGGCACTGCAGCCCGACATGGCTGGTCAGATCCGTGACCGGAAGACCGATGCGATCGACCGTGCGCTCGCCCGTGCCGGCAGCGGCGATGTCGTGATGGCCAGCGCCAACCCGGGCTGCTCGGCCCACCTCGACTCCGTCCTCGCCGACCGCGACGTGCCGGTGCGCCATCCGGTGGACATCGTCGCCGATGCCCTCGGCCTCGGCCCGGCCGACGCTCGATGAGCCAGTTCGACGCACTCGCCGATCGACTCGAGTCCGTCGCTGCCGACATCGACGAGCTGTCGTTCGATCTGCTGCGCGAGGCGGTCGCCGACGGTGAGGTGGAGCGCCCTCGATCCGACAAACGGCTGATGCAGGCGCGGCGAGCGGTCGAGAAGGCCGCCCACCTACTCCGCGAACTCGACTGACGGTCGTGCTGTCGGCCCCGAGCGGGCCGTTCACGAGCGAGAGAGCTCAGTCGACCCAGTCGTTGATGTCGGCGATCATCGCGATCAGGTCGCCGTATCCGTGCTTGGTGAAGTCGAGCGCGAGCCGCGGCAGGTCGACGTGATCGTCGTCTCGGCGCTCCACCCGCGTCGCCTCGACCCGCTCGATCGAACCGGACTCGACCAGGTGGGCCCAGCGCTCGTTCATCAACGCCAGCTGCTCGTCGCTCGGACCGCGATGAACGCGGACGATCAGTCGGTCGCCGACGAATCGGATCGAGTGGTAGTTCGAGTAGAAGCGCTCGATGACACGAGTCGCCTCGTCACACGAGTCGGTGATCGTGTACAGGCCACGGTCATCGGGCGACACCAGGCCACGCTCGGCGAGCTGGGTCCGCACGAGCTCATCGATCGACTCCCAGTACGGGTCGCCCGGCTCGTCGAGCAGCACGATCGGGACGGGGAGGCCCTTACCGGTCTGTGTGAGCGTGAGCAGCTCGAACATCTCGTCGAGCGTGCCGAACCCGCCGGGGAGACAGACGAACGCCTGGGACTCCTTGATCAGCATGAGTTTGCGGGTGAAGAAGTACTTCATCGCCACGTGCTTGTCGTCGTCGGCGATGATCGAGTTCGCCCCCGATTCGAACGGCAGCCGAATCGACACCCCGATCGAGCGCTCGCGGCCAGCGCCTTCCATGCCGGCCTCCATGATCCCGGGGCCGGCGCCGGTGACCGTCATCCAGCCCCGCTCGGCCAGGGCAGCGGCGAGTCGACGCGCCTGGTCGTAGAGCGGGTCATCGGGTTTGGTTCGGGCCGAACCGAAGATCGAGACCTTCCGCTCGCCCTTGTAGGGGGCGAACACCTTGTACGCAGCGCGCATCTCGGTGAGCGCAGCGGTGGCGATCTTGAGGTCGAGCGTGTCAGGCTGATCCGTGACCAGGCCGAGCGCTTCGGAAACGAGCTGTTCCGACAGGCGAACATTCTCGGAAACACCGAGGCTGTCGATGATCGATTCCACCGAGGCGGCCGCTGATTCGGGTACACCTTCCGTCATGGACACCGCACTCTACGACGCCGATGCGTCGGACGCCCCGACGTCCGGGCCGTCCGGCGACGATTCGAGTGACCGGCCGGTCGAGCGGCCGTCGATCTGGCGAGGTCTCGTGCTCGGGCTGCTTGCGACCGGCGCAGGTCTCGCGGTCGCCGAACTGATCGTCGGACTGATCTCGGGTGCATCGTCGCCGGTCGTGCCGGTCGGTCAGGAGTTCATCGACGCCGCCCCGCAGTGGCTCGTCGACTGGGCCAAGGAGACGTTCGGCACCGACCAGAAGACGGTGCTCGTGTCCGGTGCCGTCATCGTCGTGTTCGGACTCGGTTCGATCATCGGCGTTCTCGCAGTGCGCGGGGAGCGCGGGTTCGCCTACGGGCTGACCGCTGCCATCGGGTTCATCGGGGCGTGGGCCGTCTTCCGGCGCCCTGACCCCGACCTCGGCAAATACCTCCCGACGATCGTCGGCACGATCGTGTCGTTCGGTGTCCTCTGGTACCTGGCACCCCGGCCCGGGCCGACGACGGACGATGGTCGTCACACGATGATGGGCCCGGACCGGCGACAGTTCATCGTCGGCGCGATCGGCATCGGCTCGGCTGCCGCGATGACGGGTGGCATCGGGCGGGTCCTGCAGCGGAGGAACGAGGTCGACACGAATTTCGCGCTGCCCGGCGCGACCGATGTCGCAGACGCCACCGTGAACGGTGAGGTGTCCGGACCGGCCGTCGATGTCGTCATCGATCGCGCCGGCAGCATCGAGGGCGCCGAGCTCGGCATCGAGGGCATCGAGTCGTTCGTCGTGCCGAACGACGACTTCTATCGGATCGACACGGCGCTCGTCGTCCCGCAGGTCGCCCGCGACTCGTGGCGGCTGTCGATCGCCGGACTCGTCGACGAGCCGATCGAACTGACCTACGACGACCTCTTGTCCCGTCCGCAGGTCGAGCGCTACGTCACGCTGTCCTGCGTCTCGAACCCGGTCGGTGGCGATCTGGTCGGCAACGCGCTCTGGCAAGGCGTGCTGATCAAGGACATCCTCGACGAGGTCGGTCTCCAGCCCGGCGCGGAGCAGCTCGTGTCCCGTTCGGTCGACGGTTGGACCTGTGGGACGCCGGTCGAAGCCGTCACCGACGGTCGCGATGCGATGCTGGCGTTCGGGATGAACGGTGAGCCGCTGCCGGCGCAGCACGGGTTCCCGGTGCGCATGGTCGTGCCGGGGCTGTTCGGCTACGTGTCGGCGACGAAGTGGGTCACCGACTGGCGGCTGACGCGCTGGGAGGACTTCGACGCCTACTGGGTGCCGCGCGGCTGGTCGAAGCGTGGCCCGGTCAAGACCATGGCCCGAATCGACACGCCGCGGTCTGGACGTGATGCGTCGGGCACGGTCTCCGTCGGCGGCGTCGCCTGGGCGGTGCACCGCGGTGTGTCGGCCGTGCAAGTGCGATTCGACGAAGGGGAATGGCTCGACTGCGAGTTGGCGAGTGTGCCGTCGGCCGACACGTGGGTGCAGTGGAAGTACGACTGGGACACGAGCTCGCTGCCGGGCGGCCGATACGCGATCGAAGTGCGCGCCATCGATGGCGACGGCGAGCCGCAGCCCCAGGAGCCCAAGCCCGTCGCCCCCGACGGCGCCCAGGGCTACCACCGCATCGTGCTCTCGGTCTGACCTGCAGGGCCTCAGCCCTGCTTGACCCAGAGGTCAGGGAAGAACACACGCCCTGCCGACCCGTCGACGCCGCGCACGACCAATCTGCTGTCCGCCAACGCGACAACGAGCGTGGTCTGGCCGCCGGATGGCACGTCGGCATCGGTGATCGTCAGCGGTTCGATGCCGGCCTCAACGAAGATCGATGACGTCACACTGAGCGAGAACGACCATCCGGTGATGTTGATGCCTTCGGCACCCGGCCCCCATCCGAAGTCGCCGCCACCAGAGATCGTCAGGTCACCGATCGCCTCGTCGTTCAGGAACAGGGTCACGTCGCTCCAGACCATGCTGCCGGTGCCGCCCTCTTCGAAGGTGAGGAGGAGATCGCCGGTGGCTCCGGCAACGTCGATGGGATTCGAGTCGTCACCGAACACCGAGGCCTCCTCGAACATCGCAGCGATGGCGTCGGGCTGTGCTCGCCACGTGCCGATCAGCCCGGTGGCGTCGCCTGCAGGCTCCGGCTCGGGCTCGGGCTCTTCTTCCTCCTCGTCCTCGCATGCGTCGGGGTCATCCGGGTCGAACTCGTCGACGCGGACACGCAGCGTGGAGGAGTCGGCCGCGCCGCCGAGCAGCGACGCCCAGATCATGAAGTCGCCGGCCTCGACGCGATCTGCCGGCACTGCCGGGGTGCCGTCGGGGCACACGCACGAGCCGATGCACCACTCCTCGACGAAGGACCCGGTCAGCGGAAGGTCGGCGGCGCTCGGTGCTCGGATCACGCCGAGACCACTCCCCGTCGCCGTTGCGATGGTGCCCTCGGCTCCAGCGATGCCGCGGACGACGATCTCGTGGTTCGCCTGGGCGCCGGCGTCAGCGGACAGCGCGATGTCGTTGCGCTCGATGACCGTGTGGGGTTGCGCAGGCCGCGGCGTCCCTGGATCGCCGGCGCCGCTGGCCGTCCAACCGCCACCCCATTCACCTCGCTGGAAGGTGCCGGCGCCGAGCCAGGCAACGTCGCTGCCGAGCCCGCTGGTCGCTGCCTCGAACATCGCGCCATCACTCGAGGCAGCGTCCAGGGTGCGTCGCATCGCCGCGACGATGTCGGACCCGGCGTCGATCCGGGCCCAGAACCCGATCGCGTCGTACGACGAGCCGTACAGCGACCATTGTGCGTTCGGGTCGAGCCCGCGGAGATAGCCACCCCACCAGTTGCCGTTGAATCTGGTCAACCCACCGATGAGTTGGCCGGCGTAGGCCGCCTGCCCTTCGATGACCCACGCGCCGGTTCGGTTCCAGAGACCGACGTCCAGCCCCAGCCGTGTGAACTGCCAGCAGTGCGTGATCTCGTGGGCGATGATGCCGGCGATATCGGCAGTTGTCGTACCGACGGCGACTTGGAGCAGACAGTCGGGGTTGCCCGGATGATCGTCACGTCGCGAGTCGGTCGGGTCCAGCCCGACGTTCCGGCCCGCCACATCGCCCCGGGTGCCGTAGTCGAAGGTCTGGACCCAGATGTTCAGGCGAGGGCCGCCGAGAAGGCTGCGCACTGCTTCCGCTGCGCCCAACACCGCATCGCGCAACGCCGGATCCGCATCATCTGGGGAGGCGAGGGGTGGCCGCGAGCTCGGCGCCGCGAGTCCCTGCCCGGCGAACCCCTCCGCGTCACTCTCGGCCGCCTCATCGGCCTCGAACACGATCGCGAACTCGGTCTGGACCTCGTCCGACGGGAAGATCGACTCGACGATCGCATCGACGGCCCCGGCCTGCTCATCGGTGAGTTCGTCGCGTCGGAGCTCGATCTCCAGGATCGCATGGGTGAGCGACGGCAGCACGGTGCCGTCGAGCTCGAGCCGTGGAGCGCCGGGGATCGGATCGCCGTAGGCACCGAGCTCGGCGAGCGCGACGTCGAGCGAGGTCAGCGATTCGTCGGCGTCGAGCGCGCCG
>JBCBDK010000080.1:0-10278 GCA_038529675.1 Actinomycetota bacterium | reverse complement strand
CGCCGACGACTGCCTCGGCGTCGTTGATCGCGTCGACGCCGATCTGGCCGATCGAGCCGTCGGCCGACGACTCGGCGTTCTCGGTCACGGCTGCGTCTGCGCCGGTGTCGTCACCAGCTCGGCCCAGGACGAACCAGGCGAGTCCTCCCAGCGCGGCGACCGCGACGACGACGGCGACCAGCAGGCGGCCGCTGCCGCGACTGGATGTCGTCGCAGACGACGATGGCGTCGGGGACGGCTCAGCGGCCGGTGTCGTGTCGACGGGAGCGATCTCGATGGATCCGGTCGCCGGCGCCGCTGGAGTCGGGGCCGGGATGCTCGGTGCGGTATCGGACACGGGCAGCGTCGGCAGTTCCGGTGCGACCGCCGTCGCTGGCGGGTCGACCGCCGGATGGAGATCAGGCGGCGGCGGAGGGGCGGACGGCAGTGTCGGCGTGCCGAGCGTGGGCGGGGGCAGCGATGGCGACGTCACACCAGGTGGATCGGCGGCGAACCCCGTGACCTTGAGCAGATCTTGAGTGACAGCAACTCACCATGTGGGCCGATCGGCAGGCCGGCGCCGGCGGGCTGCACTCGCTCACCAGGCGTCCCAGTGCATGACCTGGTCGAGGGGGAGACGCTTGGCGAGTTTGAAGTCGGTACCGATCGTCTTGGCGATCGGGAACAGCCCTGCCTGGGTGACGTCGGGATGGGGGATCCCGAGGAGCTCGGCGGCTTCGGCGTCGCCGCCGTCGAGGAGGTGGATCGTCGTCCACGCCGACCCCATGCCGCGTTCGCGCAGCGCGAGCATGAAGCTCCAGACCGCGGGCAGCAGCGACCCCCACGCCGACGCCCCACGAAACGCTGGCGCTCGGTCGAGGTTGCCCTCGATGCACGGGATCAGGAGCAGCGGTGCCCGATGGAAGTTCGCCGTGAGGTGGCGAGCCGAGTCGGTGATGGCGTCCTTCTGCTCGTATCGGGGGTCGCCGGGCTGGTACTCGTTCGAGGCCGCCATCTTCGAATAGGTCTCGAAGTTCCGGGCGTAGATGTCGGCGAGGGCCTGCTTCTTGTCGGCATCCTCGACGACGACGAAGTGCCACCCCTGACGATTCGAACCGGTCGGTGCCTGCAGCGCGATCTCGAGGCACCGCTCGACCTCCCCGCGGTCGACGGGCGCATCGAAATCGAGCCGCTTACGTACCGAACGGGTCGTGGTGAGTACTTCGTCCGCGGTGAGTCCGAGTTCCATCGCGTCAGATTGACAGCTTCGTCGTGCGGCCGACGATGTGGGAGGCTTCCGAGATGGCTGACCGCGTCATCACCACGATCACCGACGGCATCGCAGAGGTCCGCATGGTGCGCGCCGACAAGCGCAACGCCCTCGACAACTCGATGTTCCTCGCACTCGCCGAGGCCGGTGAAGCGCTGAAGTCGGCGACCGACGTGCGTGTCGTCGTGCTCTCCGGTGAGGGCGCCTCGTTCTGTGCCGGCCTCGACTTCTCCTCGATGCAGGGTCTGGCCGACTCCGGCGGCGACGACGTGGCCGAGGCGGCGACGCGCTCGGACGGCAATCCGGGCCAGATGGAGGACGGCCGGATCACCCACCTCGGCCAGCAGGTGTGCTGGGTGTGGCAAGAGTTGCCGATGCCGGTGATCGCCGCCGTGCACGGCCATGCGCTCGGCGGTGGGCTCCAGATCGCGCTCGGCGCCGACATCCGGATCGTCCACCCCGACACCAAGATGTCGGTGCGTGAGATCCACTGGGGGCTCGTTCCCGACATGACCGGCACGTTCATGCTGTCGAAGCTGACCCGACCAGACATCGCCCGAGAGCTGACGTACACCGCCCGCGTGTTCACCGGCACCGAGGCGTACGAGCTCGGACTCGCGACCCGCCTGTCCGACACGCCGCACGAGGACGCACTCGCCCTGGCGGCCGACATCGCCGGCCGGAGCCCGGGTGCGGTGCGAGGCGCCAAGGCTGCGTTCAACCGGATGGATCACGAAGGCGCGGCCGAGGCGTTCGCCGAGGAGCGCCGCCAGATCGGTGCCCAGATCGGCTCGCCGAACCAGGTGGAGGCGGTGATGGCGGGCTTCGAGAATCGAGCGCCCGTCTTCGTCGATTGACCGGCCACACTGGGGACATGTCGACCCTGATCGAACAGATCCGTTCGGACCTCACCGCGGCCATGAAGGCCAAGGACGCCGTGCGTCAGCGCACGCTCCGGTCGGCCATCGCCGCCGTGCAGGAAGCCCAGGTCGCCGGTCGGGAAGCGACCGAGCTCGACGACGCCGGTGTGCAGCAGGTGCTCAAGGCACAGGTCAAGCGCCGCCATGACTCGATCGAGGCGTACGCCGACGCCGGGCGTGCGGATCGCGCCGCCGACGAGCAGGCCGAGATCGACGTGCTGCAGGCGTATCTGCCCGCCGACCTGACCGACGAGCAGTTGGCCGAGATCGTCGACGTGGTGTTCGAGGCGAACGAGTTCTCGTCGATGAAGGACATGGGCCAGGCGATGAAAGCGGTCAACGCCGAAGTGCGGGGCCGCGCCGACGGCAAGCGAGTGTCCGAGCAGGTCAAGTCCCGCCTCACCTGATCCCCCTCGGTGTCAGACACACGTGGGGACGGTGTCAGACACCGAGAGGGATCGTTGTCCACAGGATCACTTGCGAACGAGCTGTCGCCGGGCCGGTTCGGCTCCTAGACTGCGACTCCCGCTCGGAACAGCGTCGTTCCGATCGCCTCCTCAACGGTGAGGATCGCCGGCCGGTCAACGTCGACCGCCGGCCCGACCGACGGGCCTCGGGCCCACCCAATGCAGCCCCATCCCGGCTGCCCGACACGAGGACAGGTGTGACGACGATGACTCCCCCCACGCTGCCGCGCTCGACCGCTCCCGGCCCGATCGGCCTCTACGACCCCCGCGAGGAGCACGACTCCTGCGGTGTCTCGTTCGTCGCCAATCTGCGCGGTGTCGCGTCGAACGACCTCGTCGTCACCGGGCTGCGGGCCTTGACGAACCTCGAGCACCGCGGTGCGACCGGTGCCGAACCAGACACCGGTGACGGCGCCGGCATCCTGCTCCAGGTTCCCGACCGCCTCTACCGCGAACTCGTCGACTTCGAGCTGCCGGCGGCCGGCGCGTACGCCACGGGTATCGCGTTCCTGCCACAGGACCCGATCGCCGTCGAGAAGGCCCTCGCTGCGATCGAGACCACCGTCGCCGAGGTCGGCCTCGAGGTGCTGGGTTGGCGCAACCTGCCCGTGAACCCCGACTGCCTCGGGGCGACGGCGCGCGCCGCGATGCCCACGTTCAAGCAGCTGTTCGTCGCCGACCCGGCCGGTACCACCGGCATCGACCTCGACCGCAAGGCGTTCGTCGCCCGCAAGACGAGCCGCCGCGAGCTCGTCGACGACCTCGAGACCTACTTCGCGTCACTGTCCTCGCGCACCATCGTCTACAAGGGGATGCTGACGACGCCACAGCTCAGCGAGTTCTTCGCCGACCTGACCCACCCGTCGATCGAGTCGGCCCTGCTGTTGGTCCACTCCCGGTTCTCGACCAACACGTTCCCGTCATGGCCGCTCGCGCACCCGTACCGGTTCGTGGCTCACAACGGTGAGATCAACACGGTCCAGGGCAATCAGAACTGGATGCGCGCACGCGAAGCGATGCTCGAGAGCCCGACCCTGCCCGGCATCGAGCGAGCGTTCCCGATTTGCACACCGGGTTCGTCGGACACCGCACGATTCGACGAGGTGCTCGAACTGCTCCACCTCGGCGGCTACCCGATCCACCACGCGGTGATGATGATGATCCCGTCGGCGTGGGAGAACGACACGACGATGTCGCCCGAGCTGCGCGACTTCTTCCGGTTCCACGCCTCGATGATGGAACCGTGGGACGGCCCCGCCAGCGTCACGTTCACCGACGGTGACGTCATCGGGGCCGTGCTCGACCGCAACGGCCTGCGCCCGAGTCGCTACTGGGTCACCGACGACGACCTGGTCGTGATGGCGTCGGAGGTCGGCGTGATCGAGGTCGAGCCGTCGAAAGTGATCGCCAAGGGCCGGCTCCAGCCGGGCAAGATGTTCCTGATCGACACCAACGCCGGCAGGATCGTCGGCGACGAAGAGATCAAGACCGAACTCGCCCAGCAGTACCCCTACGGGTCGTGGTTGGCCGACGGACTCGTCAATCTGCCTGATCTGCCCGAGCGCGAGCACATCGTGTTCAGCCACGATTCGGTCCTGCGTCGCCAGCAGATGTTCGGCTACACCCACGAGGAGCTGAAGATCCTCATCGCTCCGATGGCGATGCGGGGCGCCGAGGCGCTCGGCTCGATGGGCACCGACACCCCGCTCGCCGTCTTGTCCGAGCGGCCTCGGTTGCTGTTCGACTACTTCAAGCAGCTCTTCGCGCAGGTCACGAACCCGCCGCTCGACGCGATCCGCGAAGAGGTGGTCACGTCGGTCGCCTCGACGATCGGCCCCGAGGCCAACCTGCTCGCTCCTGGCCCGGACAGTTGCCGACAGCTGGCACTGCCCACGCCGATCATCGACAACGACGAACTCGCCAAGATCATCCACATCGACGATGACGGCGCGTTCCCCGGCTTGCGGGCGAAGGTGCTGTCCGGCCTGTACCGGGTGGCCGACGGCGGCGCGGGGCTCGAAGCCGCCCTCGATCGGGTCTGTGCCGAGGCGTCGCAAGCGATCGACGACGGGTACCGCGTGCTCGTGCTGTCGGATCGCAACGCCGACACCGTCGACGCGCCGATCCCGTCGTTGCTGCTCACTGCGGCGGTGCACCACCACCTCGTCCGCACCAAGCAGCGCACGATGACCGGACTCGTCGTCGAGGCCGGCGACGCTCGCGAAGTGCATCACATGGCGTTGCTCATCGGCTACGGCGCCGGTGCGATCAACCCGTACCTCGCGTTCGAGTCGATCGAGGACCTGATCCGCGAGGGGATGCACGGCCTCGGCGGTGCAGATGCACACGAGGCGATCAAGAACTACATCAAGGCCGCCAACAAGGGCGTCCTGAAGGTGATGTCGAAGATGGGCGTGTCGACGGTGGCGTCGTACACCGGGGCCCAGATCTTCGAGGCCATCGGACTCGGCGACGCGCTGGTCGAGCAGTACTTCACCGGCACGGTCTCCAAGCTCGGCGGCATCGGCCTGGAGGAGATCGCAACGGAGGTCGCAGCGCGCCACGCCAACGCCAATCCCAAGCGCCCGGAGGACCGCGCGCACCGCAAGCTCGAACTGGGAGGCGAGTACCAGTGGCGGCGCGAGGGTGAGCTGCACCTGTTCAACCCCGAGACCGTCTACAAGCTCCAGCACTCGGCGCGTGCCGGACGGTACGACCTCTTCAAGGAATACACGGCAGCGGTCGACGACCAGTCCAAGAAGCTGATGACGCTGCGCGGGCTGTTCGACCTGACCCCCGGCGACCGGGCGCCAGTCCCGCTCGACGACGTCGAGCCGGTCAGCGAGATCGTGAAGCGGTTCTCGACCGGGGCGATGAGCTACGGCTCGATCTCCGCTGAAGCCCACGAGACCCTCGCGATCGCCATGAATCGCCTGGGCGCGAAGTCGAACACCGGTGAGGGCGGCGAGGACGCCGAGCGGCTCTACGACCCCGAGCGTCGCTCGTCGATCAAGCAGGTCGCCTCGGGTCGCTTCGGTGTGACGGCGGAGTACCTGACCAACTCCGACGACATCCAGATCAAGATGGCCCAGGGCGCCAAGCCCGGCGAGGGCGGGCAGCTGCCGGGTCACAAGGTGTACCCGTGGATCGCCAAGACCCGACACTCGACGCCGGGCGTCGGCCTCATCAGCCCGCCGCCGCACCACGACATCTACTCGATCGAGGACCTGAAGCAGCTGATCCACGATCTGAAGAACGCCAACCCCGAGGCCCGCGTTCATGTGAAGCTCGTCGCCGAGACCGGCGTCGGCACGGTGGCCGCCGGTGTGTCGAAGGCGAAGGCCGACGTGGTGCTCATCTCCGGTCACGACGGCGGCACGGGCGCCAGCCCGCTCACGTCGCTCAAGCATGCAGGCGGGCCGTGGGAGTTGGGCCTCGCCGAGACGCAACAGACGCTCCTCCTCAACGGGCTCCGTGACCGCATCGTCGTGCAGACCGATGGCCAGATGAAGACCGGTCGCGACGTCGTCATCGCGGCGCTGCTCGGCGCCGAGGAGTACGGCTTCGCCACCGCGCCACTCGTCGTGTCCGGCTGCATCATGATGCGGGTCTGCCACCTCGACACCTGCCCGGTCGGCATCGCGACGCAGAACCCGGTGCTGCGTGAACGGTTCAGCGGCAAGGCCGAGTTCGTCGTCAACTTCTTCCAGTACATCGCCGAGGAGATCCGCGAGTTCATGGCCGAGCTCGGGTTCCGGACGATGGAGGAGATGATCGGCCACGTCGAGTGCCTCGACACCCGGGCCGCCGTCGACCACTGGAAGGCGTCGGGGCTCGACATCGGCCCGATCCTGCAGGTGCCGGAGAACCCGTACGGCCAGACGTTCGTCAACTCGGTCGGCCAGGATCACGAGCTCGAGCAGGCGCTCGACCAGGAGTTGATTCGCCAGGCACAGCCGGCGATCAACGACGGTCACTCGGTGCAGATCGACGTACCGATCCGCAACGTGAACCGCACGGTCGGCACGCTGCTCGGCCACGAGGTGACCAAGCAGTGGAAGGGCGAGGGCTTGCCCGACGGGACGATCGACATCACGCTGTCCGGCTCGGCCGGTCAGAGCTTCGGGGCGTTCGTGCCCGCCGGCATCCAGATGCGACTCGTGGGCGACGCCAACGACTACCTCGGCAAGGGGCTGTCGGGAGGCCGCCTGATCGTCCACCCGGATCCCTCGGCGCCGTTCACCGCCGAGAATCAGATCATCGCCGGCAACGTCATCGCCTACGGCGCGACCGGCGGCGAGATCTTCCTGCGCGGGATCGTGGGGGAGCGCTTCTGCGTCCGCAACTCCGGTGCACTCGCCGTGAGTGAGGGCGTCGGCGACCACGGTTGTGAGTACATGACCGGCGGCCGCGTCGTCGTGCTCGGCGACACCGGTCGCAACTTCGGTGCCGGGATGTCCGGCGGCGTCGCCTACGTCTACGACGACGACGGCGACTTCCCGAGCCGGGTCAACTACGAGATGGTCGAACTCGAGGAGTTGACCGACGACGACCGCAAGTATCTGCGGTCGACGATCGAGCGGCATCGTGAGCTGACCGGGTCAGCGAAAGCCGAGTCGATTCTCGCGTCGTGGGCGGTCGAGGTCTCGAAGTTCCGCAAGGTGATGCCGACCGACTACAAGCGGGTCCTCAGTGTGATGGAGCAGTCGAAGCAGGCAGGTCTCTCCGAAGACGAGACCGTCGAAAGGGTCATGGAAGCGGCGAGGGTCTGATGGAGATGACACGAACGGCGAACACCCACCACGAGACGGCGCCTCACCGCAGCGAGGGAAGCGCCAGCGACGAGCTGCACTCCGATCGAGGAGAACCGCAGGGCCGACGAGGAGGTCATCAGTAATGGGTGAGACGACCGGATTCCTGCAGTGGCAGCGAGCCACCCCGACCTACCGGCCCGTTCCGGTCAGGCTGAAGGACTGGAAGGAGGTGTACGAGGAGTTCCCCGCCGACGAGCTGAACAAGCAGGCGGGCCGGTGCATGGACTGCGGCATCCCGTTCTGCAACAACGGCTGCCCGCTCGGCAACCTGATCCCCGACTGGAACGACCTCGTCTACCGCGACCAGTGGCAGGACGCGATCGAGCGGCTGCACGCCACGAACAACTTCCCGGAGTTCACCGGCCGGCTCTGCCCGGCACCGTGTGAGAGCGCATGCGTGCTCGGCATCAACCAGGATCCGGTCGCGATCAAGCAGGTCGAGGTCGAGATCATCGATCGTGCTTTCGAAGAGGGCTGGGTCGTCCCACAGAAGCCGTCGGTGCGCACCGGAAAGAAGGTGGCGGTGATCGGGTCGGGCCCGGCCGGACTCGCCGCCGCGCAGCAGCTGACGCGAGCCGGCCACGAGGTCGTCGTGCTCGAGCGCGCCGATCGCATCGGCGGGCTACTCCGCTACGGCATCCCCGAGTTCAAGATGGAGAAGCGACACATCGATCGCCGGCTCGAGCAGATGGAGGCCGAGGGCACCGAGTTCCGCACCAACGCTGCGGTCGGTGAGACCGTCGACATGGAGGTGCTCCGCGCCTCGCACGACGCCGTGGTCCTCGCATGCGGGGCGACGCAGTGGCGCGACCTGGCGATCCCCGGTCGTGAGCTCGGCGGCATCCACCAGGCGATGGAGTATCTACCGTTCGCGAATCGCGTGCAGCTCGGCGACATGGACGACAGCCCGATCAACGTGAACGGCAAGCACGTCGTGATCATCGGCGGTGGCGACACCGGCGCCGACTGCCTCGGCACCGCGCATCGTCAGGGTGCTGCCTCGGTGACTCAGCTCGAGATCATGCCGATGCCGCCTCAGTCCCGAGATGAGGGCAAGAACCCGTGGCCGCAGTTCGCGATGGTCTACAAGGTCACGTCAGCCCACGACGAGGGTGGCGAGCGGATGTACTCGGTGAACACCGAGGAGTTCGTCGCCGGCGACGACGGCCGCGTGAGGGCGCTGCGCCTGCACGAGGTCGAATTCAAGGACAGCCGCTTCGAGAAGGTCGAGGGCACCGACCGGGAGATCCCGGCCGACTTCGTGTTCCTCGCGCTGGGCTTCACCGGCCCCGAGAAGGGCTCGTGGCTGGACGAGATGGAGCTCGAGTACGACCAGCGCGGCAACGTCGCGCGCGATGATCGCTATGCGACCAACCAGCCCGGCGTGTTCGTCGCAGGCGACATGGGCCGTGGGCAGAGCCTCATCGTCTGGGCCATCGCCGAAGGCCGCGCCGCCGCCGCCGGCGTCGACGAGTACCTGATGGGCGAGACGAGGCTGCCCGCCCCGATCCCGCCGACCGCACGCCCGCTGATGTAGCGAGGCCTACCGCGGCAGCGCAACCCAGGGATCGTGGTCGTCGGGGACGGTCGGGAATCGCCGGGCCGCCCAGTCGTCCTTGGCGTGCTCGATCCGGTCGGGGTCGGAGTGCACGAAGTTCCACCAGATGTGGCGGCGACCGAGGGGGTCTCCGCCCAGCAGTATCGCCCGGCCCGAACCCGACAGGGTCGGTGTCGAGCCGGGGTCGAGCACCGCGAGCGTGGCGTCCGCCAGTGGTCGCCCTCCGAGCTGGAGCCCGTCGCCGAGCGCCAGCACCGCTCGCTCCGGGTGTTCGTTGCCGATCGTGAGCTCGGCATCGTCGAGCGCGGCATCGGCGAGCATGAGCGGTGACGATCCGGTCACGGGCGCCGACATCCCGAACGCCGAGCCGGCTGCCATCCGGAGCACGACACGACCCGAGCCCTGGATCTGCTCCTCGGTGGGCACGTCGGCTGCATCGCAGTGTTCGAACCTCGGCGCCGTCTCCTCGTCGTCGGTCGGGAGTGCGACCCACGTCTGGATGCCGAACAACTCGCTCGAGGCGTCGACGTCGTCGGGGTGGCTGCGCTCGGTATGGGCCACACCGGACCCGGCAGTCATCCAGTTCACGGCACGGGCCTCGATCGTCTGCACCGCGCCGGTCGAGTCGCGATGGACGGCGCGCCCCCGCAGCAGGTACGTCAGCGTCGAGAGTCCGATGTGGGGATGGGCATCGACGTTCATCCCGATGCCCGGGGCGAGCTCTTCTGGGCCCATCACGTCGCAGAAAATGAACGGCCCCACCATGCGGCGCCGCCGGAAGGGGAGCAGCCGTCGCACGGTTCCGGTTCCGACCGGCCGCTCGCGAGGCTCGATGAGTAGTTCAATTGCATCGACGTCGGCCATGAACGCACTTTCGCATGGTGCCGGCAGGCCTCGCCAGCGGACCCGCTGGGGCGCCACGAGTGGCAACGTGCCCTCGAATCGTCAAACTGGATTGACGCCGGTGTGAACCTACGTTGACGACTCGCAGCATCGGCCCTCGGGTCTGCCCGGGCACCACCCGGTCGCTCGGCTGCGGCTCGTAGTGTCGGCATCATGAGTCTGCGTCACGGTCGGCCTGCCGTCTCGATCCCGGGGCCCTCGGTGATTCCCGACCGGGTGTTGGCGGCGATGCATCGGCCGATGCCGAACATCTACGAAGGCGAGCTGGTCGATGTCGCCATGTCCGTGCTGGCAGACCTCCCGGCGATCGCTCGCACCGACACCGCCGAGCCATTCATCATCATCGGCAACGGCCATGCGGCGTGGC
>JBCBDK010000079.1:0-10288 GCA_038529675.1 Actinomycetota bacterium | reverse complement strand
TGACGACGAGCGCGACCGATGCGTCGGGCACCTTGTGCATGTCGCGGGCGTCGCCGGCGTGGATCGTGTCGACCTTGCCGTGTGCCCCGAGCGTGTCGTCGTCGGACACGTTCGGTGGCGCGAACCGTGCATAGAAGTCGGAGGCATCGTGCGATTCGCGTTTGCCGACGCCGAAGGTCGAGGTGGAGGTACCCAACGTTGCTCCCCTGGTCTCGTTCGAGGTGTGGTGGTTCGGAGGTCCGACGGTGTGGCGCCCGGTCGGCGTCAGCCCCGCCCGAACCTCGGTGGATTGGTCTGCGTCGCCGCGCGGCGCATGCGCTCGACGGGAGCCTCGCGCATGTCGGCGTGGGTGAGGATCCAGAACTGCCGGTTGTCGATGGCGTCGACGACCGCGACGGCGACGTCGTCCGCGGGGATGCCGTTCTCGACGCCGCCGGCGAGCACCTCGCCGACGAGCGCGCCGATCGGTGAGTCGACCACCTCGGGCTCCTTGTCCATCAGGTTGGTCTTCACGAAGCCCGGGCACAGGACCGACACCCCGACCGCCGAGCCCGTCCCTTCGAGTTCCAGGAACAGCCCTTCGCTGATTGCGACGACGGCATGCTTGGTCGCGTTGTACGGCGCGGCGCCGGGAAGAGCGACCAGGCCGGCCATCGACGCGGTGTTGACGATGTGGCCGACGCCCTGATCCTGCATGATCGGCAGGAACGCTCGGATCCCGTGGACCACGCCGTAGAGGTTGATGTCGACGACGCGCTCCCAGAGCTCGATCGGATCGTTCCACGCGTCGCCGACTCCGGCGATCCCCGCGTTGTTGAAGACGACGTGTGCACCACCGAACCGCTCGAGTGTGGTGGCGGCGAGTTCGGTGACCGACGCTCCCGACGCGGTGTCACAGACGACGCCGACGACGTCGCCACCGGCCTCGGTGAGTCGTGCCTCGACATCGCGCAGTGACGCCTCGTCGATGTCGGCGAGCACGACCCGCATGCCCCGGTGGAGCAGGCGTTCGGCGGTCGCAAGACCGATGCCGCTCGCGCCGCCGGTGATCACCGCGACGTTGCGCGATTCGATCACGGGAACGCGGGGCGTGGTCGGTTCCTCCGCATCCGGTGCCATCGCACCACGGTACGACAGTTCGCGCGAAGGGTGGCTGATCCTCCGTTGCTGCGCGCGTTGCGCGCGAACGGGCAGGAGGAGCGGCGCTGCGATTCAGTCGAACGCCGGCGGCGGGAGCGGAAGGCCGATGTCGTGGGCGTGCGCCCAGCCGGCTCGGCCCCGCTCCTTGGCGACCAGCATCGACCGGTCCGCAGCGCTCACCGCCTCACTCAGGATCCGGCCGTTTCCGGAGGCGATCCCGATCGTCGCAGCGATCTGGACGTCGATCCCGTCGACCGTGTACGGCTGCATGACGCAGTCGATGATCCGTTCGGCGAGCGTCACGCGCCCCGCACGATCGAGCGACCCGGGTTCGCACACGACGACGAACTCGTCGCCACCGGTGCGGTACACGTCGTCGTCGTGACGCACACACGACATGAGCCGCTCGGCCGCTGCGGCCAACACCTGGTCGCCGATGTCGTGACCGAACGTGTCGTTCACCGCCTTGAAGTGGTCGAGGTCGACGAACAGCACGTCGCAGGCGCGCCGCTCCGTCTCGAGTCGCTCCATGAACGCCGCCCGGTTGGCGGCGCCGGTGAGCGGGTCCGAGTGCGCCGCCTCCTGGAGGTACTGGTGGCGCACGTGCTGGTCGATGACCAGGCCGACCACGCGCACGATGTCGTCGAGGTGAGCTTGCTGATTCGGGCTCGGCGGCTTGGAGACGCGGCGGAACGTGACGATCGCCGCAGCACAGCGGCCATCGCCGGGGACCGCGCGGACCCAGACCTGCGCGATGCCCGAAGTACGCATCGCCGCGAGGAGGGCGTGGCTCATCGTCTCGTCCCCGTCGACGTGCACGTCGATGTCGGACCCGGTCGCGATCGCTCTCGCCCACGGGCTGCTCGGGTCGTCGAGAAGATGGTCGGGCACCGGCCAGTCGCCGAGCGCGAGCGTCGGACCATGCTCGTCGGCAACGCCTGCGGCGAGCAGGACACCGCCGGTCGACTCCATCGGGTGCGCCTGGACAGACATCGCTGCGGACGCGAGTGTCTGCTTCAGTGCAGCACCGGCCGCGGCAGCACTCACCGCGTCGGCGAGCACGTCACGAACCGACTCGCCCGTGAGCGTCAGGATGAAGCCCGCGACACCGGTGCCGGCGGGCGCACGGTGGGCCCACACCTGGGTGGTGTGCGTCCGGCCCGCTGCGTCGACGTAGCGGACGATCGCCGGACCCATCAGTTCACCCGCGTGGTCACCGGTCGTGCTCAGCAACTCCGCGGCGAAGTCGAGGTCGTCGACATCGACGAAGTCGAGGACGTTCAGGCCGATCCCGGCGGCCGGCGCGAGCCCGAGCATGGTGCCCGCCCGACCGTTCGCGTAGACGATCATCCCCATGTCGTCGACGAGGAGTACAGCGACCGGCATCGCGTCCAGGACCATCGACCGCCACGCCGCATCCCCCGGCAGCGCGCTCGGCGGCGCGTCGGCGACCGGCTCGACGGCCGGGAGTTGGTCGGTCATAGAAATCTTGTCGGCTCCACGAACGTCTGCTTGAGAGCTCCCGACCGATTCGAGCCCGAACCTTGAGGGAGCCTTGAGTTGACGACCCACCGGCGACCGATCGCGCCGCCGCCGGGCACTGCGCGCAGCCGGTCGTCAGTCCAGTTCGATGACGACGCGAGCGTGGACGTCGGCCGGATTCGCCGACTCGGCGACATCGACGACGTACGTGCCGCAACGCGTGGTCCACGTACCGCTGCCGACGTCCCATCGGCGGAACGCGTCGGCCCCGAGCGTCAGCTCGACCGAGCGGTCCGATCCGGCGGCGACGGTCGTCTTCGACCACGCGGCCAGGCGACGCAGCGTCGGACGACCAGGCACCTCCTCCGCAGCGAGGTACGCCTGCACGACCACCGGCGTGTCGCGGGTGTCCTGCGAGCGAAGCGGCACGCTGATCCGGACCGCGTCGGTGGCCAGCGAATCCGCCGACCGCCGCAGGTGCGACCCGTCGGCGGTGACACCCTCGACCACCACGTCGCCCCACGTGACCGACCCGTACGACAACCCGTGTCCGAACCAGAAGCGTGGTTCGATGCGCCGAGCGGCGTACCAGCGATGCCCGACGAACGGACCCTCGCCGTAGCGCTGCACCGGACCGCCGTTCCCGGGTTGCGGCTCGTGCGACAGATACGCCGGGGTGTCCTCGAGTCGTACGGGGAAGGTGATCGGCAACCTCCCGGCCGGCTCTGCTGCGCCGGTGAGCACGTCGACCATCGCCTCCGCCTGCTCCTGACCCGCGAAGAACGAGGTGAGGATCGCAGGCGCCGAACCCGCGGCCCTGCCCGTCGCGGCGTCCGCCCAGTCCATCGTCACCGGCGAACCGGCGTTGACGACGACCACGGTGTTCGGATTCGCCGCAACGACACGACGGACGAGTTCGTCCTGCTCGCCGGGCAGCTCCATGAACTCGCGGTCGAACCCCTCGGTCTCCCACTCGTCGTTGGTGCCGACGACGACCACCGCCGTGTCGGCACCGGCCGCGGCGTCGACGGCACGGTCGAGCAGGTCGTCGGGATCGGGTGGGCGCACACCGATCCGGACCGCGGCGAAACCGAGGCCCTGCATCGACCGCCACTTCACATCGAGTTCGATCGGCCGGCCGGCGACGGCGTCGACGGTGACGAGCTGCTCGGCGCTGCCGGCGCCGAAGAAGTCGCGCGTGCGGGGCAGCTCCATGTCGGGGTCGTCGACGACGACGGTGGTCGAGCGTTCCCCTGCGTCGTCGGTCGTGGTCGCCGTCATCCGGACCGCTCCGGCCGCCACCATCGACATCTCGTGTGGCCCGTCGACCTCGGGCAGATACGTGCCGGTCAGGCGAGCACCGAAGCCGGTCGGGTCGACACCGTCCGGCACCGATCCGAAGAACAGGATCTGCGACGACGAATTCACGGTCTCCAGCACGGCCGGTGCGTCCCAGTCGTCGCCGTTGACGTACTCGACGCGAAGCCCCGGCTGCCCGTCGGGGGTACGGAGCCGGTCGCGACGAACGACCGGCGCGAGGCGGTCGATGCGAACCCCGGGTTCCCAGCGGACGCTCGCCCCAGGGTCGGCGCCCACGATGCGGTCCCGGAGCGCATCGAACAGCGTCCGATGACCGAACGGGGTGAGGCTGGCCGATCCGCCGCCCATCGATCGGTCGATCACGGCGTTCGGACCGACGACCGCGACGTTGCCGAGCCGTGCCGGGTCGAGCGGCAGGACCGGCGCGTCGAGTTCGGCGACATGGTCGTTTCGGAGCAGGACGGTGCCGGCGATCGCCGCCCGCCGGGTCAACGCACGTTCCGCTGGATCGTCGACCGACGTCTCCGGCCCGTCGGCGGGCCGTTCGTCCGCCCGGGTGCGGTTCGCCAGGACGAGGACCTCGCGGACCAGGTCGTCGACGAGGGACGGCTCGACGTCGCCGCGCTCGACGGCTGCCACCAGATGGTGGCCGTACACCCTCGCCGGCGCCGGCATCTCGATCGTGAGGCCGGCCGTCGCTGCAGGAACGGTGTCGTGCACGCCGAACCAGTCCGACACGACGACGCCGTCGAAGCCCCACTCACCGCGGAGCACGTCCGTGAGCAGACGACGCGATTGGGCGCAGTGTTCGCCGCCCAGCCGGTTGTAGGCACTCATCACTCCCCACGCGCCGCCGTCGCGCACCGCACGCTCGAACGGTCGCAGGTACACCTCGCGCAGCGTCGCCTCGTCGACGTCGACGTCGACGCGCATCCGCTCGATCTCGGTGTCGTTGCAGACGAAGTGCTTCACGGTCACCGCGACGTGGTGGGCCTGGACGGCCTGCACGTAGCGCACGGCGAGCTCGCCGGTCAGGTCGGGGTCCTCGCTGTAGCACTCGAAGGTGCGGCCGCCGAGCGGCGTTCGCTGCACGTTGATCGTCGGCCCGAGCAGCACGTGGGCGCACTTGCGCACCGCTTCCCTGCCGAGCAGGTCGCCGATCTCGCCCAGCAGGTCGGGATCCCACGAGGCGCCGAGCGTGATCCCGGCAGGGACGGCGACCCCGGGAACACCGTTCGAACCGTGGCCCTCGCCCCGGATGCCGGTCGGGCCGTCGCTCATCTTCACCGCCGGCACGTCGGCAGCCGGGAACGCATGGGTCCGCCAGGTGGTCGCTCCGGCGAGCACTGCGCACCGCTCGTCGAGCGAGAGGGCCGCCAGCGCTGACTCGACGTCGATCATGTCATCGATGCTGACCTCTCCTCCCACCGATGTCAACGTTGACGGAAACCGCTTACATTGTTCGCCGTGAACAGCTCGACGAGCGGTGCAGCATGGTGGCGCGAGGCGATCGTGTACCAGGTGTACGTCCGATCCTTCGCCGACGCGAACGGTGATGGCGTCGGCGATCTCGACGGGATCCGGAGTCGCCTCGACCACATCGCCTCACTGGGCGTCGACGCG
The DNA here is from genome assembly GCA_038529675.1 of Actinomycetota bacterium. GTDB lineage: Bacteria > Actinomycetota > Acidimicrobiia > Acidimicrobiales > Ilumatobacteraceae > Ilumatobacter_A. The sequence goes on along the minus strand of JBCBDK010000079.1, from coordinate 4,723 downwards.
ATCTGGCTGAACCCGTGCTACCCGAGCCCCCAGCGCGACCACGGCTACGACGTCGCCGACTACGCCGGCATCCACGACGAGTACGGCGACCTCGCAGCGTTCGACGCGCTGCTCGCCGCCGCTCGCCGGCGCGGGATCCGGATCCTCATGGACCTCGTGCCGAACCACTGCTCGGATCAACACCCGATGTTCACCGAGGCGCTCGCCGCATCGCCGGGTGACGACACCCGTGATCGGTTCTGGTTCCGTGACGGACGCCCGTCGGGCGACGACCCGCACGGCGCGCCACCGAACAACTGGATGGCGGCGTTCGGCGGTTCCGCGTGGACCCGGGCGGGTGAGCAGGACCCGCAGTGGTACCTCGGCACCTTCTCGCCGCACCAACCCGACCTCGACCACCGCCACCCCGAGGTGATGGCGATGTTCCGCGACGCGATGCACTTCTGGTTCGACCGCGGCGTCGAAGGGTTCCGCGTCGACGCGATCGTCCCGGTCGGCAAGCACCCCGACCTCCCCGACCAGCCCCCGGTTCCCGAGGGAACCGGCATGCTCCAGATCGCCTGGGAGAATCCGTACAACAACTTCCGACCCGAGGGCCACGACATCTGGAAGAAATTCCGGAGCTTCGTCGACGAGTACGAGGCATCGCACCCCGGCCGACGCCTCGTGCTGTGCGCCGAGGCGTACCTGAACGGACAGCCGGACATGGTCCGCCGGTACGTGAACGACCAGCAGTTCCACACGGCGTTCGCGTTCGATCTGCTGCTGTCGCCGTGGGTGAAGACCAGCATCGAGCAAGCGCTCCGTGACTCCTTCGACATTCTGGAGGCGGGTTCGACCCCGACGTTCGCGCTGAACAACCACGACGTGCAGCGGATCGTGACCCGGCTGTCACACGAGTCGGCAACCACGGCCGAGGGCGGCGCCGTGCACCTGCTGGAGTCGTGGGGCGACATCGGCACCGGCACCGTCGACGCAGGCCTGCGGCGGGCTCGGGCGATGATCGCGTTCGTGCTCGCCCTTCCGGGCTCGACCTATCTGTACGCCGGCGAGGAACTCGGCCTGCCCGAGGTGTTCGACATCCCCGCCGACCGGCGCGAGGATCCCGTCTTCGTCCGAACCGACGGTCAGCGACTCGGCCGCGACGGGTGTCGCACCCCGCTCCCGTGGGACGACGATCCGGCGACCTCGTTCGGGTTCTCCGATCTCGCCGCCGCCGCTGAGCGCGCACCCGAACCGTGGCTCCCCCAACCGTCGTGGTGGGGTTCGATCTCGATGACCGAGCAGGACGGCGACGAGCGGTCGACGCTCGAGCTGTACCGCCACGCGGTCGCAGCGCGCCGCGAGTTCGTCGTGTCGCAGCCGATGGCGAGCCAGGTGGTCGAGCTCGGCGACGGGTTGGTCGCCGTTGCTCGCGGCGACCTCGTCGCAGTGATGAACGTGACGTCGCAGCCGATCGCGCTCGACCTGGAGCATCCGCTCCTCGCGATCACTCAGCCGGTGTTCGCATCGGAGCCGGCCGAGATGCACACGCCCGGTGTGATCCCGCCCGACTCGACCATCTGGTTCATGTCCTGATCTGAACCCGCCCACCCGCCGCCTCCGGCGTTCTCGTGAGGTCGTGTGGGAGATCCCACCGGATTTCCTCACGAGAACGGCGAGACGCGGCACTCGCTTCACGACGACACCGACCCGTCGGGCAGACTCCGTCGATGGCGATGCGACTGGGTCCGGCGAACGTGATCGAACCGATCATCGCGTCGGACGGCGAGATCCGCGCTGCCGTCGACGGCGCCCACCTCCCCAGCTTCCTCCCGGCGCTGCTTCCGTCGCTGGCGCACGCAACCGACGATCTCACGCTGCTGCGCGCCGAGCTCCGGCCCGACGGCGACCTGATCCGCGACGAGTCGGCCGGTCTGACGCCGGAACAGCAGCGGAAGATCCGCGATGCAGCCGTCGACGTCCTGATCGCCGTGCGCGACGGGTCGATGTCGTTCGACCGAGGTGCCGAGCCGATCGACGGCGACCTCCTGCGGCAGCTCATGTCGTTCGCGATCGGCGAGGAGATCGACGCCGACTACGTGCCGCTGATGCGCGAGGAACTCTCCGTCACGGGCGACGACCTCCGAGCGCCGGCGTGGCGAGCCGATGAACTCGCGCCGGGACGACGCTTCCCGGTCGCGATCATCGGTGCGGGCATGTCGGGGATCCTCGCGGCACACCGCCTCGCGCAGGCCGGGATCGACTACGTGGTGTACGAGAAGAACGACGATGTCGGCGGCACGTGGCTCGAGAACACGTACCCGGGCTGCCGCGTCGATGTGACGAACCACGTCTACAGCTACTCGTTCGCGCAGCGCAGCGACTGGCCCCACTACTTCTCGCCGCAGCCAGAACTGCTCGACTACTTCCGCGCCTGCGCCGACGAGTTCGGAGTCCGACCGAACGTGCGCTTCGAACACGAGGTCACAGCGATGTCGTGGTCGGACGACGACCTGACCTGGACCATCGAGGGTGTCGGTCCCGACGGCGAGTTCACGGAGGAGTTCGCCGCCGTCATCTCCGCCGTCGGCCAGCTGAACCGGCCGCTGATGCCGGGCATCGTCGGCATGGACGACTTCGCCGGGCCATCGTTCCACTCGGCGCGCTGGCAGCACGACGTCGACCTCGACGGCAAGGACGTCGTCGTGATCGGCGCGGGTGCGAGCGCCGTCCAGTTCGTACCGTACGTCGCGCAACGCGCTGCACATCTCTCGGTGCTGCAGCGGACTCCGAATTGGTTCGTCCCGGTGCCGCAGTACCACGAGCCGGTCGCCGACGGACTCCAGTGGCTCTTCCGACACATCCCCGGCTACGCCCAGTGGTACCGGTTCTGGTTGTTCTGGCGATCATCGGAAGGTCTGTTGCCCGCCTGCGCAGTCGATCCCGACCGGGAGGACCTGTCGCTCGCCACTGGTGCCGCCAACGCCGAGCTGAGAGAGCTGCTCGAGCAGTGGCTGTACCTGTGCTACGTCGACCGCCCGGACCTGCAGGACAAGGTGCGACCGATGTACCCGCCTGCGTCGAAGCGCATCGTGCTCGACAACGGCTCGTGGTCGAACACGCTCAAGCGCGACGACGTGACGCTCGACGTCGATCCGATCGCGCGGATCGAGTCCGACGCTGTCGTGACCACCGACGCCGACGGCAACGAGACCCGCCACCGCGCCGACGTGATCATCTACGCCACCGGGTTCCAGGCATCGAAGTTCCTCACCCCGATGAAGGTTGTCGGACGCGGTGGGCGCGACCTTCACGACGTGTGGGACGGCAACGCCCGCGCCCACCTCGGGGTGGTGCATCCGGGGTTCCCGAACTTCTTCCTGACCTACGGGCCGAACACGAACATCGTCGTCAACGGTTCGATCATCTACTTCTCGGAGTGCGAAGTGCACTACGTGCTCGCCGTGCTCGAGCTGCTGCTTCGCGAGGGCGCCGCCGCCGTCGACTGCCGACAGGACGTACACGACGCGTACAACGATCGGATCGACGCTGGGAACCTCGCGATGGCGTGGGGCGTCTCGACGGTCACTAGCTGGTACAAGTCGGCCTCGGGACGCGTGGCTCAGAACTGGCCGTTCAGCCTCCTCGAGTACTGGCAGCAGACACGCGCGGTCGATCCGTCCGACTACCACTTCCTCTGACGCGGCCGGCGGGGCTGGTCGCCGGGTTCAGGCGGAGCGTCGTGCGTCGACGACGCCGTGGGCGAGTGCTCGCCCGTCGGCGAGGTCGAAGAGATGAACGCCGGTGACATCGACGTCGGCACGGATCGGCTCCCAGAGACTCGGTGGGCGGTCGGCGCGGAGCAGCATCGCAACCGTGGAGAACGGGTGCTCGGCCACACCGAGCGTGCCACCGTCCTCCGACACCTGGATCGCAGGAGCGTCGACGACCAGGCGGACGAGCCACTCGTGCCCGAGTTGCTCGACCGAATCGACACTGAGCTCCAACGGTCCGTCGGGGTCGACGTGGATCGCCTCCGGTCGGATGCCGACGACGAGCTCCATCGAGTCGAGCCGACGGCCCTGCGCCGTCAGGAACGCGTCGGCCGGTATCGGGAGCGCGTGCGAGCCGAAGCGCAGCAGTGTTGCACCTGACCCGGTCGACTCGAACCGTCCCAGCACCGCGCTCATCGGCGGTGAACCGAAGAACGAACCGACGAACAGGTCCACCGGTGCCCGGTACACGTCCATCGGCGCGCCTCGCTGTACGACGACCCCGCTACGCATCACGAGGACGCGGTCCGCCATCGACATCGCCTCGAGCTGATCGTGAGTGACGTACACCGTCGTCGACCGCAGGCGCCGGTGGATCGACATGATCGTCGCCCGCGCCTCGGTCCGGAGCTTCGCATCGAGGTTCGACAGCGGCTCGTCCATGAGGAAGAGCCGCGGGTCGCGAATGATGGCGCGAGCCATGGCGACACGTTGCTGCTGGCCACCCGAGATGTGAGCCGGTCGCCGGTCGAGTACGTCGCTGAGGCCCAACGCAGTTGCGAGCGCGCCGACCCGCCGAGCGATCTCGCGGCGATGGACACCCGAGACCTTGAGCGCGAAGCCCATGTTCTGCTCGACGGTGAGATGCGGGTACAGCGCATGCTGCTGGAACGCCATCGCGATGTCGCGCTGTTGCGGTGTGTCGGGTTGCGGCAAGACCAGCGTGCTGCGGATGATCGCCGGCCTGG
>JBCBDK010000078.1:7096-10372 GCA_038529675.1 Actinomycetota bacterium | reverse complement strand
CCTGTCGCCGGCGCCGGGCTCAGCCGGTGCGCCACCGTCGTTCGGCGCCACGCCGCCGCCCGGCTACGTCCCGTTCGGGTCGTCGGGCCCCGTGCAGCTCGTCGGCACGTCCGGGCTTCGCGTCGCGACGATCGTGCTGTTCTGGGCGGTCGTCGCTTCGAACGTCGGTGTCGCGATCGCCGCGGCGAGTCGCCGGAGCACCTGGGACGACTTCGTCGACGGCCGAGCCACCATCTTCGACATCGACGATGCCGACAACACGATCGCCGGCATCGCCGTGCTGAACCTCGTCCTCGCCATCGCTGCGGGCATCGTGTTGTCGATCTGGTCGCTCCGAGCCGCTCGCAACCTGCAGGCGGTCGGCGGCCAGGGTGTCAAACCGGGCTGGGCGTGCGGCGGCTGGTACATCCCGATCGGCCAACTCTGGGTTCCGTGGGGCCATCTCCGTCGCGGCCACCGGTCGATCCAGGGTGACACGCGGATGCTGAGCTGGTGGCAGGGCCTCTGGATCGGGTCGACCGTGCTCGGCTTCATGTTGCGCAATGCCCTCGATGTCGACGGCTTCGCCTCCGACGACTCGATCTCGAGCCAGCTCGGTCAGCAGACGCTCTACGCAGGCTTCCAGTCGCTGATCCTGGCCGCGGCCGCCTACACGGCGATGCGCTCGATGCGATCGATCGAGGCGTCCGTCGCAGCGAAAGCCAGCTGAAGCGACCCTGCCGCGACCCGACGTCCGTCCTCGCGCCGAGTTGGATTCCGTCCCCGAGTTGGATTCCATCCCCGAGCAAGGATCCAACTCATCGACGAACCTCGATGTGTTGGACTTCGTCCCCGAGCAAGAATCCAACTCGAGCAAGAATCCAACTCGAGGAAGGTCCAGCTCGGTCACCAGGTGGCTGGGGACGAGCCGAGGGGCATCGGCGGTCCGGTCCAGCGGCCGGCGAACGGTGCCACGGCGGTGATACGACCGGCAGGCGCGTCGACCGAGGCGAGCACCTCATCGGGAACGTCGACCGCGCCCGGGCGGTAGGGCCTCGGCCCGCCGAAGCCGACCAGTCGATTCCGGGTCCGGAGCAACGACAACCGGGCCAGCCACGACCCGCCGGCACGACGCTGATGCTCGACCAATCGCGCGGCGACGCCGGCAGCGAGGAAGCCGGTTGCGTGGTCGAGCGCCTGCACCGGGAGACCGCGTGGGCCGGACTGGTCGAGACGATCACCGACGTCGTCGACGGCGTACTCGCCACCGGCCCACCGGATGCCGGTCGTCGATTGGACGATCGAGTCGTAGCCGCGCCGCCCCGCCCACGGGCCATCGGTGTCGGGCTGCGCGTCGAACGCGTTGATCTGCACGACGACGACACCCGGTCGCCGCACCGCCGCCTCCTCCACGGTCAGGCCGTGGCCGGCGAGCGCCCCCGGTCGGTAGCCGTCGATCCAGACGTCCGTTCCTGCGAGCAGTTCACGCGCAGCAGACCGACCGGCCTCGTCGCGAAGGTCCGCGAACGCGTTGCGCTTGCCGAACCCGGTCGACAACACCCCCACGTCGACCGACGGCAGGTGCTCGGCACCGAGCCGGATCACGTCGCAGCCGGCCGACGCGAGCAGGTGCCCGGCGACCGGGCCCGCGAGTACCCGAGTGCAGTCGAGGACGTGGACGTCGCCTGCGCGGGCCACCTGGCGCGGCGGCGCCTCGTCGATCCGCTCGATCGTGACGATCGGCAGATCACGAGTTGCGATCGCGTGCGGATGGGCGTCCCACTCGTCGAGGGTGCGAACCAGCGCCGCGATCATCCCGATGTCGATCAGCTCGTGCTCGAGTTCAGCGCCGTCGCGCTCGCTGATCGCCGCAGCGAGCGCCGCCCGATCGGGTGACACCCCGAGGTGTCTCACCACCCCGTCGGCGTGGTGGGGGAAGTTGCAGTGCAACTGGAGGTGGCGGCCGTCGCACGTCTCGTAGACGCCGGAGAGGTCGGCCCACACCGGGGTCGGCTCATCGTCGACGAGCACGGTCGAGGTGCACCAGGCGAGGAGATGGCCGACGTCGATCGAGGTCTGGGTGGTCAGCGAACCCGACATCGCGCCGAGGGCACCGACCGCGAACGTCGCAGTCGATGCGAGCATCCGATCGACGTCGAACGCCGACCGTGCGACCGGGTCGTCGTCCCGCTCGGCGACGACGGTCACCAGCCCACTCCCACCCCCGGGCACGAGTTCGGCGAGGGCGAGCGCGTCGCGGCGAACCTGATCGGCGAACTCGGTGTCCACGACGTCGACGGTACCGATGACCGATCCGCGCCGATCGATGGTTGACGTCGACGTTGCGGGATCAACCCCACCGAGTCGTGAGGGTCGTCCGACCGGTCACGCGGCTCAGGCAGGTCGCGTGGTGACGGTGGCGAAGCACATCTCGTCGTCGGTGCCGTCGGCCCACAGCACGTAGGCCGGCTCCAGTGTCGGATCACGCAGCGATCGATCCCAGGCGCACTCGATCAGCAGTTGGTCACCTGGCGACAGGAGGATCTCCTCCTCGGGTTCGTAGAGCAGCTGCCACTCGAAGTCCCACCGCGGGATGTCGAGCAACACCCGCTCGTCGGCGCGACCCGGGTTGAGCGTCATTCGGAAGCTCTTGCCGAGTTCGTGCTGATGCCCGAACACGTTGAGGATCTTCCCGTACGACTGCACCGGCTGCGTGCACTCGGCCGTGGCGATCCCCGTCGTCATCATCGCGAAGTCGTCCGCCGTGTAGCCGCAGGCCGCCATGAGCACGTCGGCGAGCACACCGAACGGTCCGTACTTCTCGACGGCCGCGTCCCGTGCCGTCGTGCGGTCGCACAGCGGTCCCGACTCCTCGGTCGTGCACGGGATCTCCGCAGGAGCGAGATAGGTACCGACCTCGATCGCATCGGTCGTGGCGACCTCATCATCCGGCACCCACTCGATCGCCAGCTGCGATCGGTCGGCCGGCGCCTCGACGTCGTAGTGGTAGTGGATCTGGATGACGAAGATGTCGCCCGGCTCCATGAGGAGGCCGCTGCCGTCCTCGTACACGGTCGCCGCCTGGCCGGGCGCCCACCCGAGGATCAGCTCGGCCGACGGCGCAGGCGTGAATCCGAAGCAGGTCCAGCCGCCCTGACCGTCGTCCTCCGCTGCGGCCGACGCGTCGATCACGCCGCGATCCTGTGCCGCGATGACCGAGCCGACTGCGTGGTGCACGACGCGCTCCTGATCGGGGCGGAACTCCATCGCCTTCACGAAGCTCCGCTCGGTGATACC
>JBCBDK010000078.1:4392-7086 GCA_038529675.1 Actinomycetota bacterium | reverse complement strand
CGGGTATCACCGAGCGGAGCTTCGTGATACCCGGATCGAAGACGAAACAGCGGTACTCGTCGGGCTGGTTCAGCTCACCGTCGTAGGTCCCGTCGGCGTCGACCACGATGTCGGGATCCTCGAGCACCGTCCGGCGATCCGACGGCTCGATCGGCGTGGTGGGCTCGACGTCGAGCGGTGCGCCGACCGCATGCCACGCAGCGATGGTCTCCCGCTCGACATCGGTGAGGCTCCAGTCGTGCTGGAACGCGACGCTGTCGTCGCTCGCCGGCCACGGCGGCATGAACCCCGACTCGGCGACGATCTCCATCGCCCCCGACGACGCCGCGACCATCTCGGCGGTGTCCATCACTACGTGCTGCGAGCCGGGGCCCGATCCGGTGAGGCAACTCGCGCACGACCGTTCCACGATCGGCGCGACGTCCGACGCGAACGAGATCGGACCACCGTCCATGGCAGCGCCGCCGTCATCTCCGTTCGCATCGTCATCGCCATCGCCGTCGGCTCCGTCGCCGGACTCACCATCGGCGATGTCCGTGCCCTCGTTCGTCGTGCCGGGCGTGTCGTCGACGGTCTCGTCGCCAGCAGCATCGGCCGGAGCGTCCGACGGTGCATCGGCCGGCGCAGTGTCGGTGGTTGCGGTGTCGTCGCCGTCGTCGACTGCGGCGCAGGCGGCGACGATCAGCGCGGGCGCGATCGCGAGGAACAGACCGGTCCGACGGCGCTGCCACCAGCGTGCGGTGGTCGACGGCGCGCTCGGCTGCTGGCCGAGGTGCGGGTGTCGCAGCGGGTTCGGCGGCGTCGAGTCGTCATCCACGCCGCCGATGATCGCACCACGGGGAGCCCGCCGCCTCCCCCACCGGGTGGATCTTCACTCCATCTTGTGACCGACGGCGTCGGCTCCGATCGGCAAACGCCGGTCGGCGCGCTCCAATCAGCCGGCAGCGGTCACGACCTCGATCGGTACGGTGACCACCCGGCCGAGCTTGCTCGCGAGGTCCTGTCGGAGGAAGCGGGACAGCGCCCTCGGCAGCGTGGACACCACCACCTCGGTCACCGACAACTCCTCGACCAAGTCCGAGACGGCGGCGACGGCGTCGTCGGGCACCACCTCGCCCGACCCGGTGGCGCCCAACCCGGCCAGCCAGTCGAGCCCGACGGCGAGTCGTTGCTCTGCGAGATTGCGTCCGTCGGCCACACCCACCGACGCCGATCGTTGGGGCGTGGACGACACCGGCCCGGTCGACACCTCGACCGGCACCTGTGGAACCGCGAGGACGAAGTCGACGATGCCGCGCCGGATCCGCTCCTCGACGGCGGACGTCAGCGCGTCGCCTCCGATGGTTTGATTGGCGACGATGAGACAACGGGCCACGGGACATCCTCTCTTCGTGGTCGGTGCTGCTGATCAGCGGTGGTCACCGCGCATGCGCGCGATGGCGTCGACCCCTCCGACGCTGCCAGACACTCGCAAACGCCGGTCGACGCAGGGTTGGCGCAAGGTTGGCGCGGTGATGAACACGGGATGAGCAGATCCGTCCGGCTCGCTCACGAGGTGCACTCGGCGCCCTCTCCGACTCGGGATGGCCGGTCGGCGGCGGTGAGCCGGTCACTCGGGAAACGGCTGAGACGATCACTCGGGGATACGGTCCGGGGCGTGATCGACGACGGGATCGAACTCGACGACCACGGCGAGGTCCCGTTCAACGGCGCCGAGCGACCGGCCCGCCGCTACGACCTCGACGTCGGCGGTCTTCGGCTCGCCGTCCACGAGTGGGGTGACTCCGATGCACCGCCGCTGTTGATGATGCACGGCGGGTTCGACTTCGCCCGCACGTTCGACGGGTTCGCCCCGCGCCTCGCCGCCGCCGGTTGGCGTGTCGTCTGCTGGGATCAGCGCGGCCATGGCGAGAGCGAACACGCTGCGCTCTACTCGTGGGACGGCGACCTGCGCGATGCGATCGCCATGTTCGATCACGTGATCGCCACGAGCGGCAACGGTGCGCCTCGCCCGATCCCGGTCGTCGGCCACTCCAAGGGTGGCGCCCTCATGACCCAGCTCGCCGATGCCCAGCCGTTCCGCTTCCGGTGCCTGGTCAACATGGACGGCATCCCGTACAAGCGGAACATCCCCGACGTCGCCGAACACGACCGCACGACGATGCTCGCGAAGGACATCGCCGCCTGGCTCGACCATCGACGTGCCGCCGCCACCAAGGAACGACGACCCGACACACTCACGGGGCTCGCCCAGCGTCGATCCCGGATGAATCCCCGGCTGCCCGAACGCTGGTTGCAGCGCCTCGTCACCACCGGCGGCCAACGCTACGACGACGGGTGGCGGTGGCGGCTCGACCCGTCGATGCGGTTCGGCGGATTCGGGCCGTGGCGACCGGAGTGGACGCTCTGGCGGCTGACAGGCCTGCCGATGCCGTTTCTCGGCATCCTCGGCGCGGAGATGGAGGAGATGGGTTGGGGCACGCCACCCGACAAGGTCACGCCGTACCTTCCGCTCGACGGGCGATGCGAGGTGCTCGACGACGTCGGCCACTTCGTTCACATCGAACAGCCCGACGTCGTCGCCGACCTCGTCCTCGACTTCATCGGAGCGCCGGCGTGACGGCGCGACCCACCGACACGAGCGCCGGCGTGACGGCGCGACCCACCGACACGAGCGCCGGCGTGACGGCGCGA
>JBCBDK010000078.1:0-4292 GCA_038529675.1 Actinomycetota bacterium | reverse complement strand
TGACGGCGCGACCCACCGACACGAGCGCCGGCGTGACGGCGCGACCCACCGACACCGCGGCGTTCCACGACGATCGGATCACGTGGCTACGGCACAATCGAGTGGATCTCGCGCTCCACGAACTCCGCTCGGGCGAGGCGACGACGCGACCGCTGCTGGTGTTGCACGGGCTCGGCGAGTCGGCGCCCACGGACGTTCCGGGGTGGGTCGACTGGAGGGGGCCGGTCCACGCCCTCGACTTCACCGGACACGGCCGGTCGACCGTGCCGGCCGGTGGCGGCTACCAGTCCGAGATGTTGCTCGGCGACGCCGACCATGCACTTGCCCACCTGGTGGAACACGGCGCCGCCGACACGGTCACCGTCGTCGGTCGCGGACTCGGCGCGTACGTCGCGCTCCAGCTCGCCGGCGCTCGCGCGGAGCGGGTCCACGGGGCCGTGCTGCTCGACGGCCCCGGCCTCGCGGGCGGCGCGACGGGGCCGAGTTCGATGAGCTACACCCACGTCCCCGACACCGAGATCGGCCGTGCACCCGACCCCTACGCGCTGATCGAACTGAGCCGTGAGCTCCGCCCTGCCGACTACGCGACGTCGTTCGTACGGTTGGCCAACGCCGGTTCACCGGCTCGGGCGCCGATCGTGGTGTGTTCAACGTTCCGACCGACGTGGCTCGCCGCGGTCGCCGATGCCCCGGGCGTCGCCGACACGTCACTCGCCGACGCGTTCACGCTCCTCGACTGACATCGTCGGAGCATCGACTCGGCTCGGTCGTTTCCGCTGCGGGGCCGCATCAGCGTCGGGCCAGGTACTCCTGGGCGGCGGCTCGCGCCTCGGGGTCGGCCATGGCCACACCCAGCTGGTCGGCGTCGGCCCAGGCACCGGTCGTGGAGGCCATGTCTTCGAGCGCTTCGTTGACCTGGCGCTTCGTCGCACGCACGACCGACGGGGCCTTCAAGGCCAGCGACCGAGCCAGTTCGTCGACCGTCGACTCCAGGTCGTCCCGCGCGACCACGCGGTTGAGAAAACCGATCGACAGCGCCTCGTCCGCGTCGAACGGCCGGCATGTCAGCACGAGTTCACGGACGATCGCCGGCGGGATCTCGCGGACCAACCGCGGGATGCCTCCCCACGCGAGCGGGATGCCGAGGTCGACCTCGGGGATCGAGAACCGCGTGTCGTCGGCCGCCACTCGAAGGTCGCAGCATCCGGCGAGCACGAGGCCGCCGCCAACGCACGGCCCGGCGATCGCCGCGACGGTGAGCGCCTGCATGCGGTCCATCGCCTCCGCCATCAGACGCCCGAGGTCTGCTTGCGCACGGGGCGTCAACCCCGCCGGACCGTTCGCGAACTCGCGCAGGTCGAACCCTGAGGAGAACGCCCGCCCACGACCCGACACGATCACGATCGATGCCTCGGTGGTGTCGAACCACGCTGCGGCCTCCGCGATCTCGGCGAGGCAGCGTGTGCCGAGCGGGTTCAGCTTGTCGGGTTGCTCGATCGTGAGCCGCCCGACCCGGCCGCGTTCGTCGAGGTCGGTGTCGATCGTCGCTGACAGCGTGGTGAAGTCGGCCATCCGGTGATGCTCGCGCACCGATCGATCGGTGGAGCAGACGGCCGGCCCGCCTCGGTACCGTGGGAGTCGTGTCCTTGACCGCCGTCGCCATCGCGATCCTCGCGTTCGCGCTGATGGAACCGATCACTGCCGCCACGCACCGCTGGATCATGCACGGCATCGGCGAGTTCCTGCATCGCAGCCACCACCGCCCAGGGCGAACGCGTTGGGAAGCCAACGACTGGTATCCGGTCATGTTCGCGGCGATCGTCAACCTCGGGTTCTTCCTCGGCTTCAACGTCGACGGCTTCGGCGGCCTCGTGCCGGTCGGCATCGGCATCACCCTCTACGGACTCGCCTACGCACTGGTGCACGACGTGTACATCCACGGTCGGCTCGGCTGGTTCGAGGGGCGTCGCATCGAGGCGTTCGAGCGGCTGGCCGAGGCGCACCGCATCCATCACCTCTACAACGCCGCACCGTTCGGGATGCTGCTCCCGGTCGTCCCCGCCGAACTCCGCGATCGGGCGAGCCGGACCGACCGCAATCCCCTCGTCGGCGCGTGACTCGCGTTCGACCGATCGGCATCGCCGATCGCCGACCCGCCTCCGTCAGAAGCAGAACAAGCCCGCGGTGCCCGGCCCGGTGTGGGCGCCGATGCTCGGGCCGATGCGGTACTGCACCACCTCTGCGACCTGGGCGTGGCCGTCGAGGCGCTGCGTCAGCGCGATCGACACCGGTCGACTCGACTCGTCTGACGTCCCGATCGCCACTCGCAAGCCATCATCACCCGACGGCGGCCAGCTCAGTGCGTCGGCGACCATCGCGTCGACCGCGGCATCGAGATCGTTCGCCGTCGTGAGCACGACGAGGTCGCCGCCGCTCATCGCAAGCACCGGAACGCCGTCGTCGGCGGCGTCGACCAGGTCGAGACCGTCGGCCCGCCCCGACCGTTCGGTCAGCCGCGGGACCCCGACGACGAACGACGTCCGCAGCGAGTCGGCTCGAGCGACCGCGACCGCAGCGGCCCGGTCGAGGTCAGCGCCGGCCTCGATCGCGTCGGCCGCCGCCCACGCACAGCAGGCGATGCCGAAGCTCGCGGTTCCGGAGTCGAGCACCCGGACCGGTACGTCGACCGACTCGGCGGCAAGGCGTGCGGCGTTGATGGTGCCGCTCATCGACTCGGTGACGTGGATCGAGAGGAGCTCGTCCGCACCGGCGGCAGCAAGCTCGGCGTAGGCCGCCGCGATCACCCCGGGCGAGGGCGTGCTCGTCGAGATCTCCGGCGTGTGGCCGTCAGCCCACGAGTCGTAGAACGCGTCGGCGTCGAGATCGATGCCCTCGCGGTACTCGATGCCGTCGACCCTGATCGCGAGCGGGACGACGACGATCCCGTATCGATCCGCGAGATCGACAGGGAGCTGCGAGTTCGAGTCGACGACCAGGCCGATCACGACGACGCAACCACCGCGGACGGCACGCGGCCCGCGGTCCGCCCGTCGGGCGAGGCGGCCGGATCGGCGTCCGTCACGACCGGCCCGGCGGCGAGGAACCGCTCGATGATGAGCGCACTCGACAACGCGGCACTGACGGGCAACGTCACCGTCGGACGCGGACCCCACAGGTTGCGCCAGCCCGTCCGCCACCAGACGACGCCGCCGACCACCCAGCACGCGCTCGACACCGCCGTCGCTGCGAACGCGCGCTGCTTCCAGGCGGGGACCGCAGCGGTCGCCGTCGCGATCGCCGCGTCGATCGGAAAGTACGCCGGGAACGTGGCGAGGCACTGGCCGACACTCGCGGCCACACCCTTGCCACCACGGCCGCCGTTCCAGATCGGATGACAGTGGCCGGCCACCGCAGCGGTCCCGGCGAGGTGCGCGGCCGCCGGGCCGGCGAGCGCGCCGCCGAGCATCGACGCCGCAGCGCCTTTGGCGATGTCACCACCCATCACCTGCACGCCCGCCGAGGTCCCCACCACCTTCATCGCGTTCGCACCACCCGGGTTGCCGGAGCCTTCGTTGCGGAGGTCGTGGCCGGCGCGGCGGGCGACGATGTCGGCGGTCGGGAAGGTCCCGAGAAGATACCCGGCCACGAGTGCGACGCCGAAGCGGCCCGATCGGCGCCGGAAGACGGCGGCGACGATGCGGCCGATGCCGCGGACCGATCGGAACGCGAAACCGAACGCCGACAGACGGGCGATCACGGACGTGGTTCGACCCGACAGGCGCATGGCCGGCGATGCTACGAGCCTTCGGGGTGGGCCGCTGCAGTGCTCGTGGCGGGGCCCGGAATCGCGCGTGGAACGCGAGCGGGCCGCTGTTAGATTCTCCGTGCTCTCAACGAGACGAGGTCCCGCCTCGACAGGCCCCCATCGTCTAGTGGCCTAGGACACCACCCTTTCAAGGTGGCGGCACGGGTTCGAATCCCGTTGGGGGTGCAACGCATCGAGGTGCGTTGACATAGATCGGGCGGTCCGCCGCCCGCAGTCACTGGTCCCGTGGTGAAGTCTGGAGTTCACGCCGGCCTGTCAAGCCGGAGGTCGCGGGTTCAAATCCCGTCGGGACCGCCACTGGGAGCCATCCACCGAGTATTCGGCGGATGGCTCTCGTGCATACGGTGGGTCACCACCGGTTGATGGTTTCGTAGCTCAGTTGGCAGAGCATTCGCCTGAAAAGCGAGAGGTCACCGGATCGACGCCGGTCGAAACCACCGCACACGAACCCTCGCCTCCGGGCGAG
>JBCBDK010000077.1:0-10506 GCA_038529675.1 Actinomycetota bacterium | reverse complement strand
CGACGTACGTCCGGTCGACCTGGGTTCAGGGCTCGACGCGACGATCGCCTGGATGCGGACGCTCGGCGACGAGTCCTGAATCGGACCGAATCGGTCGCAGCACCTGCGCTGCCACGACGCCGGTCAGCACGACGGCGACGACCGACGCGACGATCCTGATCGACGTGGCGTCGGTGACGTGCAGAATCGGCGTCGCCAACAACAACGGCACGGCCGTGGATGCGGGCAAGAGCACGCCGATGCGCCACCATCGGCTCGGCACGAACGGCACGGTCGGCGTACGCGGGACGTTGACTCGGAGGTGGAGCACGACGGCGAGCGTCGAGCCGATCAGCGTGCCGATGGCGGCCCCGGGCGCGCCGATCACGAGCACGAGCGCCAGGCTGATCGACAGATTGACCACCCCCTCGATGACGGGCGTCACGCGGATCTGGGTGTGCTCGCCTGCCGCGACGGCACCGACGACGTAGGGCCAGATCAGGTTCGCGACGGAACGAGCTGCGACGAGCAACACCAGGATCGGCCACGCATCCGCGGCGAGATCACTGCCGAAGGCAACCGCCAACGCGTCGGCCCCGAACGCCGCGGTTGCACCCACGACCGCGAACGTGAGCACACCAGCGACCCTCGTCGCCGCGTCGAGCATCGGGGCGGACACTGCCGTCTCCTCGCCGGCGACAGTGGCGGGGAGGAAGGCGTTCATGACCGCGGTGTGCAACCCCGATACGACCATGACGAGGGCAACGGCAGCGCCGTAGGCACCGACACGCTCGAAGTCGAGTGCGCCCACGATTGCGACGTCCAGCCCGTTGGCGACCAGGCTCACCACGGACCAGATCGCCCACGTACCACCGTACGACAACAGGGTTCGTCCGAGCTCTGGGTCGCGTACCGCCCGGACTCGACCCACCGCAGTGCGTCGGAACCAGGCGAGTTGCCCTCCGGCGCCGATCACGAGCGCTGCGCCGAGCGCCGCTGCCATCCACGCCACACCGCCGCCGAGTGCGAGCAGGACGGCGACGGCGCCACCGACCCGAGCAGCGACCGACCACATCGTGGCGGCTGCGTTGTCGCCGATGCCGTTCGAGTACGCCACCACCGGAACGGACAGCAACGTCGCACACGCTCCGACACCGAGGCCGACCACGCCCAGCCGCATCGGTGTCACGAGATGGTCGGGCAAGTCCGAGAACACCACCGGGACAGCAGCAGCGGCCAGCGCGACCGCGACGAGACCGACAGCGGCCAGTCGCAAGGCGAAACCCGAGGCGACAGCGACGACAGCGGCAATGCTTCGCTCGTCGCCACCTCGTCGCGCCGAAACCATCTGGATGACACCGACCGAGATTCCGGCACCGAGGAGCGCCACGTACGACGGCACCTGCGTGAGGATGGTCCACGTGTTGTACTCGACCGCCTCGAGTTCCCGGACGAGGAGCGGCAGAATCGCGACGAGCGCGAATCCGGATGTCAGTCGCAGCACGTTGAACGCCGCGAGGCGTGCGACCTGGACGAGTTCCACGGCGACGCGTCAACGATCGACGGCGAGTTCGGCCACCAGACGCACCGCCGTACCCTAGTGTCAGCCACCGAGCCGATCGGGGCCCGTCGCTGTCACAAGGAGACTCGAACACATGGCCAGCAGTTGGCGCCAGCCGCGCGTCGAGCCGTACACCCGGTCCGACGATGCGGCTCGTCTCGAGCTCGGCTGCGGCCCCAACAAGCTGCACCCCGACGCCATCGGCGTGGACGTGCTCGACCTACCGGGCGTCGACATCGTGGGTCCGATCCCCGATGTCCTCACCGACCTCGACGACGCTTCGGTGGACGTCATCTTCACGCGCCACTTCCTCGAACACGTCGACTCCTTGACCGGGGTCGTCGCCGAGTGCGCACGCCTCCTCCGACCTGGGGGGCGGCTCATCGCGATCACGCCGCACTTCGCGAACCCGCACTTCTACAGCGACCCGACCCATCGGACGGCGTTCGGCCTCTACACGATGTCGTACCTGGCGCTGGACGACCTCCATCGACGAGCGGTACCGAGGTATGTGGAGCACGACGAGGACGTGCGATTCCGCCTCGTCTCGGTCGACCTCCACTTCGATCGATCGCTCCGCCGACCCGTTGGCTACCTCCTCGGGCGGGCGATGGAGGCCGCCTGTCGTCGGTCATCGCGGTGGCGCGAGTTCTACGAGTACCGGCTCGCGTGGCTGTTTCCCTGTCACGAGCTCCGCTACGAACTCGAACGTCGATGACCGCCGATCAGCCCGCGCTCGAGGTCGCTGCGCTCACCGGTGCGTTGACCGATCCGAGCGCTCGCTTCCGGGTGCGGCAGCTCATCGCGCCGCTCGCACCGTTGGGTGTGTCGGTCACCGACCTCCCGTCGACCGCTGGTCGATATCCCCCACCGGGGCGGTGGCGCCGACCGGTGTGGCTCGCCGAGGCCGGGCTCGATGCAGCTCGGCGCGCGCTGAGGTCGAGGTCGTTCGACGCCGTCATCCTCCAGCGTGAGCTGGTGTCGACGCTGCCGACGTTCGAGTGGGCGACCGGCACACCGCGCATCCTCGACGTCGACGATGCGATCCACCTTCGACAGCGTCTCCGGAGCGCGGACCGGATCGCGCGAGGTGCTGCCGCGATCTTCTGTGGCAACGAGCATCTCGCGGAGTACTTCGACCGGTTCGCGTCGACGGTCGTCGTGCCGACGGTCGTCGATACGGCGCGGTATGCACCGCCGGACGACAGGGCGGGTTCATCTGGTGAGGCGCCGATCATCGGATGGATCGGCACCTCGAGCAACCTGCCCGAGCTCGAGCGAATCGCCGCACCGCTCGAGCGCGTCCTGTCGACCCGGCCCGACGTTCGGCTCCACGTCGTCTCCAATCGACCCGACGCGTGGTCGCTCGCCGCGCACCCGTCGGTGGTCGAGATTCCGTGGTCGGCGGACTCGGAGATCGACCTCATCCGATCCTTCGACGTCGGGCTCATGCCGCTCGCCGACACCCCGTGGACCCGCGGGAAGTGCGGTTTCAAGCTGATCACGTACCTCGCCTGCGGCCGCGCCGCCGTCGCCAGCCCGGTCGGGGTCAACCGCACGATCCTGGATAGTGATCAGCAGCTGCTGCCCGACTCCGACGAACGTTGGGTGGAGGCGATCCTGAACCTGATCGACGATCCCGACCGACGACGGGACGTGGGCCGGCGCGGTCGCAATCGCATCGTCAGTGAGTACTCCGTCGAGGCGGTGGCACCGAGGATCGCCTCGACGATCCGTTCGGTCACCAACTGAGTCGACGCTGACCGGCCGCGACGCTGAGGGGCGACGGCGCGTCAGTCGGACGTCGACGTGCGATCGCAGAACTCCTGGCCGAGTTCGCACATCGCGTCGAGTGCTTCCCGTTCGCCGACCGCGTCGTCTCGGTCCCGCGAGAACGCCAGGAGCACGGTCCAGGCCCGGACGTAGGTCGGCTGCAGGCGTAACGCCTCGTCGAGCGCCGGCCGAACGTCGTCGTAGTGCTGGAAGAAGCCGGCGTAGGCAGCGCGCTCGGTCCACCACGCAGGATCGGTGTCGTCGTACTCGATGGAGTCCTCGGTCAGCTCGATCAGTCGCGCCTCGAGACGGGGGTCGTCGGCCGCGTCGGGCAGGAGCAGCTGCGCTGCGAGATTGGCGATGACAGGATCATCGGCGTAGTAGCCACCGATGTTCGCCACGCGTTCCCCGTCCGCTGCCGACGTCGCTGCGTCGAGCTCGAACTCCACGACGGCGAGCGGCGCGGCGAGTGCCAGACCCAGGACCATCGCACCGGTCGCGATCGCCGGGCGGAGCGGTCTCGCTTCGACCGCCGCCGGCATCCATCGGGACGGCTCGACTCGGTGAGTCGAGTCGGTGTCGAGCGACCGATCGATGGAGGCTGCAAGCGCCACGAGGACCAGCACCAAGGGCAGCACGTTGAGGGGCTGGAGCAGCCAGACCAGGGCGGTTCCCGCAGCGAACCACAGCAGTGGCCCGCTGCCGTGTCGGACGTTCCACCACACGAACGCAGCGGCGAGTGCGAGCCCGACGACGCCGATCGTGACCGCGAGGTGGATCACGAGGTTGTGTGCGTCGCTGTAGATCTGCGCGTCGGGGAACGAGCGGAAGAAGCTGCTCGGCACGTCGTCCTGAATCGCAGCATCGAAGCGGTTGAAACCATGGCCGAGGATCGGGCGTTCGAGCCACGCGTCGACGGCGGCTCGCCACATCCCACTCCGGCCGCCGGTCGTGGCCGATATTCCGAGTCGTGACGCCGAGCTGCGGCCAGAACCAGCCAGTGCCAAGAGCCCCATGCCGACCGCCTGACCGACGAGGACGGCGGCCCCCATCTGGGCGATCCGCGCGAGATCCGAACGCAGTCGCCACGCGGCGACGACGCTCACCACCAGGATCGACAGCAGCCCGATCCTCGATCCGGACAGGCCGACACAGAGCGAGAACGTCGCGATACCGAGGAGGTGGATTGACGGTCGCCAGCGTTGGATCGCGTGGCCGACCACGAGACCGAATGCACCCGCCGAGATCGCGGCGAAGTGCACCGGATTCGGTGTGAAGCCGGAGGCCCGCTGGCTGTACAGCTCGAAGATGCCCTGGTTCGCCTGGACCGCGAGTTGCAGCAGGGCCACGAGGAGTTGAATCGCCATCCCGGCGACGATGGTCGGTACGAGGAGCCTGCGACCGTCCGCCGACAGCGATCGGGCGAGCGACCAGCAGAGCGACGCGCCGAGCACGACGGCGAGCGTCGTCTCGTCGCCGATCGTTCCGCGGAACGAGACGAGCACGCTGCCTGAAGCGAGCGTGGAGAGGGTCGCCCACGCGCAGAGTGCGGCAAGCAGGTATGCCCCCGGGTCTCGCCGAACGAGGAGGCGGGTCCATGCGACGACGCCGAAGGGCGCAGCGATGAGCAGGAGGATGAATCTCGGCGCGTTCCACCACGTGAAGAAGAACGGGAGGAGGACGGAGAGCTGGAGGAGGACGAACGCGTTGACGGCGATGTCCCACGTCGTGAGGAACGGGAAGTGGCGATCGAGGCCGAAGGGGCGTCGGACGGTGGGTGACGCGTGCGTCGGATCGTGTTCCGACCGGTCGTGTGACGTCGGCTCGTGGTACGGCTCGTCGGACACGAGCACAGAGTCTGTCGTGTGCATGGGGTGGCGGAGTGCGATGAGGCGGGGAGCGACGGACCCGACAACGCAAAGGAGCCCGGGCGGCGACGCCCGGGCTCCTTCAGTTGTTGAGATCGTCGAGACGATCAGGCGCAGTTGCCAGCGCCCGTGATGGTCGGGGCAGCGCCCGAGACACCAGCGGTGAAGGTCCAACGAGCCGACGGGTTCTCCTTGAGGTAGCCCGGGACGAGGTCCGACAGCGCGGCCGGGTTCGTCTGGTCCTGGTCGACGTAGTACGCCTCGATGGCGGTCTCGATGGCCCGCTTCTCGACGTCACAGGCGTTGTCCTGGCCACGGTCGGTGATGCCGCGCACGGCGAACACGGTGACGGTGGCGAGGATGCCGAGGATGACGATGACGATGAGGAGCTCGACGAGTGTGAAGCCCTTGTCCTGCTTGTTCATGATTCTGCGTTTCCTTCCGCTAAGCGAATCTTGGAGTGTTGTTGTTGTCGCTCCGTGAGTGATTCCCGTAGCGCACTGAGTTCTTCGGTCCAGCCGAATCCGACCTTGAACGGAAAAGCGAAAATTCCCCGAAGATCAAGGACGCCTCAAGGAAGCCGGAACGCGTGTGGACGCGCTCAAGCGCGTGTCACGCGCGCCCGATACGTCTCTTGTACGCACGTGCGTGCGTTTCGAACAGGCGGTGGCTGCACCGCCCACACCGACACGAGGCAAACGACTGATGTTCGGCAAGACCAAAGAACTGAACGAGCTCGACACCATGGAGCTCTCACCCGACGACTTCTTCGGCGACGAGGAAGCGGCGGAGGAGAGCTCGCGCATGGAGCGTCTCGCGGAACGCGTGGCGCAGGTCGAGGGGCAGATCAACAGCCAGTTCACCTCGATGGCCGCCTACGCCCAGATCGCACAGGAGCAGGTCGAGCTGGCCCGCTCCGAGGCCTCGACCGCCGTCAACCGATCCGAGCGCCGCCTCGTCGAGCTGATCGAGCGTGAGCGCAACGACCGGATCCAGGCGACGGGCAGTGTCGACGGCACCGATGCCGCCTGGGCCTCCCCCGAGGTCGATGCCCGGCTGACCGCGCTCGAGAGCGCCGTCGCCGAGATCCGTGTCGGACTGTCCGAGTGCCTCGCACGCCAGAAGGCGCTGGCCGATGCCATCACCGCACTGTTCGAGCCGACCGCCGCCCCGGCCGCCGGCGCCGAGACGCTTCCGCCGCCGAAGCCCGACGTCGCCACCGAGCCGCAGATGGGCGAAGGCCCGATCGCCGGCCTCTCCCTCGGCTGACCGCCACCCAACCAACTCACTCGCCTCGCGACACGGCCCCGCTCCCCAGAGGGAGCGGGGCCGGGTCGCGGCCCAGCCCCCCCACAACCGCGGATGCCCCCCTCCTGCGGCAGGCGGCGACCCACCCGGCACACGGCGGTCGTCGACGAGCTCGGACTGTCACGCGTCACGCACGTCGGCGAGCGGTTTCGATCGACGAGTTCGTCGTTCGAGGCGGATGGCGGCGATACCACTGAGGACGATGACCGTGCAGCCGGCAACGGTGAGGGTGTCGGGGATCTCGTCGAAGAAGGTGAATCCGAGCACGCGAACTCCCGGAGCGTCAGACACGCTGCGGCGGCCACGACGGCGAGTGACCACGGCGAGAACGCGCCCGTTCCCGGCTGTACGACGAACAGGACGCCGATGAAGCCAGCGGCGACGATGGCGTACTGCGCGTCGGCGACGGTTTCGCCGCCGACGGTGCCTGCGGTGAGCGTGACCGCGAACGGGACGATGAGCAGGATCGTCTGCGCGCCTGATACACGTCGAGGCCCTCGTCGGTCGCGACCCGGATGAGCGCATCGTTCGTGACGTAACCGAGCGAGCCGATGACCATGTAGATCGCACCGACGACGTTCGGCGACACTCCGGCCAACGGGTTCGACGTCGATGGTCGGCGAGGCACGATCGACGACAGTACGACCGGACGTGCTGTGCCGGGGCACCACCCCGATGACCGGGCGAGAAGTACCAGGAGTGACGTGGACGTCGGCGAGCGACGCCCCGGTGTGCCGTCGTTGCGGCTACCGCACCAGTTCGACGCGCATGCCTTCGGAATCCCACATGGGGTCGAGGGGGAAGCGCGAGATCGCCCGGCCGGAGCCGCGGCGGGCCGTCCACAACATGGCGGCGGCGTTCATGACGTGCACCGGGTGCGCCCCGGCGGGTGGAGTTCGAGTGACGAGTTCCTCGAGGCCTGGCAGCTGCATCTTGATCAGCTCGAGGCGCTCGGCGCGGCCGTCGTCGTGCCACGGCGAGGTCTTGAGTGGCACCTCACCGTTCATCTGCGTGAACGAGACGTCCGGGTGCCCCGGGAAGAATCGGCGCGAGTGGTACGGCTGCATCTCCTGAGCGGCTTCGCGCAGCCACCGGAACCGGCGCTTGTCGTAGGCGTTCATCCACGGCTCGAGCTCCTGGGCGGCCTTGGCCGAGTTCGTGTTCAAGGCCTGACGGCTCGGCGTCCCGTAGATCGCCGCGGCTCGGGGCCAGCCGACGAACTCACGGGCTTCCTTCTCACACAGCCGGAACGCTCCGCCCGGCTCGTCACGCAGTCCCATGGGCGCCTCGATCGCTGCCGCGTCGAACGTGGGGCGGAAGTCCAGTACGTCGAACAACCGCTTGACGACGAACGCGTCCTCCGCGGTCACGGTGATGCCGGCCATGCGGCCGGGCAGCACGAGCCACCCACCAGGGCACGGCAGGATGCCGGCCAAGTTCTTGTACGGGAGCTTCTTGACGGCCATGACTCTCCTCGGATGACGTGTGACGGAGCGGGACGAACGGGTGAATCGGGCGTGGCGGACGAACCGGCTGGATCAGGCGCCGGTCGACGTGGGCGGCGGGGTCACCGCAGCCTCGCCGGCGTACTGCCCGCTGCCGGACGAACCGGCCTGGCCGGTCGACATCGTCGCCTGGGCCTGGAGCTGGGCACGAGCGGTCATCAGCTGCGCCTGGATCTCCTTCGGGTACGCACTCGACTCGAGTGCGACGTCCATGTCGAGCAGTCCCGACGCGACGAGGCGGGCGAGGTCCATCTCGATGGTCTGCATGCCCTCGCCGGCGCCGGTGGCGATCATGTTGCGCATCTGGCGGGACTTGCCCTCGCGGACCAGGTTGCGGATCGCCTCGTTGGCGACCATGACCTCGTAGGCGGCGACGCGGCCGCCGCCGATGGCGGGGAGCAGGCGCTGGGAGATGACGCCCTGGAGCGCACCGGCCAGCATGATCTGGATCTGGTCACGACGCTCCGACGGGAACACGTCGATGATGCGGTCGAGCGCCTGTGCGGCGTCGTTGGTGTGCAGCGTGGCGAACACGAGGTGTCCGGTCTCGGCGAGCGACAGCGAGATCTCCATCGACTCGAGGTCACGCATCTCACCGAGCAGCACGACGTCGGGGTCTTCACGCAGGGCGCTCTTCAGGCCCTGGTTGAACGAGACGACGTCGGTGCCGACCTCGCGCTGGTTCACCATGGCGACCTTGTGGTGGTGGAGGTACTCCACCGGATCCTCGATGGTGAGGATGTGGACCGGCCGGGTCTCGTTGATCCGGTCGATCATCGCCGCGAGCGTGGTCGACTTACCCGAACCGGTGGGGCCCACGACCAGCACGATGCCGTACGGGCGGTTCAGCAGCGTGTTGCACGCCGCCGGAGCGCCGAGCTCCTCGAGCGAACGGACACGGAAGGGAACGACACGCAAGGCGAGCGCGAGCGAGCCGCGCTGCTCGTAGGCGTTGGCACGGAACCGGCCGACGCTGGGCAGACCGAACGAGAAGTCGACCTGGTGGTTCTCGGCGAGCTCGACCTTCTGGGCCTCGTCGAGGATCGAGTAGATCATCCGGTCGATCTCGGTCGACGTCAGGATGGCGACGTTCTCGAATCCGACGAGCTGACCGTCGCGCCGCACCGTGGCCGGTCGGCCGACGGTGAGGTGGAGGTCGGACGCACCGCTCTGCACCGTTGCGGTGCAGAGCGAGGCGAGCATGGGATCCGGTTCCTGCTGTGACATGGGGTCTAACCTCCGCTCAGTTCGGGCGCGATCGCCCGAGCTGCGTGCTGATGAGTGATCTTCTGTTGTTCGTATCGGTCGTCGTGGGCGGACTCTTGATCGGTTCTTTCCTCACGGTCGTCGTCGACCGGGTTCCGAGGGGCGAGTCGATCAATCGACCACCGAGCGCGTGCGGCAACTGCGGACTGCGGCTGGGGCCGCTCGACCTCGTCCCGGTGGTGTCCTGGGTGGCGCTCGGCGGGAAGTGCCGGCGCTGTCGGAACCCGATCGGGGTCGAGCCGATCGTGATCGAACTCGCAAACGTCGCCGTCTGGCTGCTGTTCCTCTGGAAGTTCGGCGCGACGGCGCCACTCCCTGCGTTCCTCGCCTGGGGTTCGGTGCTCGTCGCGCAGAGCTGGATCGACCTGCGCGAGCAACGTCTGCCCCGTGAGATCACCTTCGTCGGCCTGGGCCTCGGTGCGATCGGCCTCACCGTGGCGGCGTTGGTCGACGACGAACCCGAGCGGATCTGGATGTCGCTGCTCGGTGCGGCGATCGCGCTCGCGATCATCGGTGCCATCTACCTGGGCGCCAACTGGCGGTACGGCACCGACGTGGCCTTCGGATACGGCGATGTGATCCTGTCGCCGCTGCTCGGGCTGTACGTGGGCTACATCAACCCCGGCATCGTGCCGCCGGCGATCTTCTTCGGATTCATCCTCGGATCGCTCGCGGCGATCCCTGCGATCATCGCTCGCAGGGCCGACGGTCAGACCGCCCTGCCGTTCGGGCCGTTCCTGGCAGCCGGGTCCGTCCTGGCCGTGTTCATCGGTCAGGACTTCGTCGACCTCGTGCTCGCCCGCTGACGCAGCGATCGAAGCGACCGCTGGCCCCGGCGATCAGCCGACGAGGCCGGTGGTGCGCAGGGCGGCGCCGGTGATCGAGGCTGCGGTGGCGGCCGGGGTCGGCTCGGCCGGTGCAGCGTCACCTTCGATGCCGCCGAGCACGCCGTACATCGCGGACACGAGGGCGATGGCGACGAAGCCGACGATGGCGCCGACGCCGACGATCATGATCGGCTCGAACATCGTCGTGAACTTCTTGATGCGGCTCTCGAGCTCGCGGTCAAAGTAGAGCGATGCCACGGCGAGCTGCTCATCCAACGTACCGGTCTCCTCACCGACCTTGAACATCTGCTTCGCAGCGCCGGGGAACAACTCGGTCTCGATCAGCGGGCCGGAGAAGCCCCGGCCTTCGAGCATCTGCGCCCGGGCCGACTCGAGCCGCTCGCGGTACACCGTGTTCG
>JBCBDK010000076.1:0-10508 GCA_038529675.1 Actinomycetota bacterium | reverse complement strand
CGCGCAACGCGACTCCGACCGCTGCCAGCGAGGTGTCGCTCGCGTCCTGGAGGTGGGCCTGTTGCTCTCGCGGGAGCACGAGCATCTCGTAGGGCACACCGCTCGCGAACGGACACATGACGACGGCGTCGTCGTTCGCCATCACGATCCGCTCCTCGGCCACCAGCTCGGCCTCGATCATCGTGTCGAGCAGCGAATTGCCGGCGAACCGCGCGAATGCTCGCTCCTCGTCCAGCACCTCGGTCGGCACGAACGGCAGGCCGAGGATCTGACCGTGGGGGTGGGCGATGGATGCGCCGGCCTCGCGCCCGTGGTTGACGATGACCTGCGTGTATCGAACGAACGGGTGGTCGGCGTGTTCTGCCAGCCGACGCTTCAGCACGTGCATGAACTCGGCTGCGTGTTCGTCGTCGAGATCCTGCAGGCCGCCCTCGTGGTCGGTCGAATAGACGAACACCTCGTGGATGCCGCTCGCATCGGCCTGGACGTGGACCGGGCCGAGGTTCTGCACCGCGAACGGATCGGTTCCGTCGAAGGCCGGATACTTGTTGGGGATGACCCGCATCGACCACGATCCGTCCGGTTCGTAGGTCTCCAGCGCCGGCGGCGTCTCCTCCTCGTTGCCGACGCAGAACGGGCACGGCCGATCGAGCTGCAGCTCCTCCGAACGATCCCGCTGGGCGAAGTCGGACGGACGGTGCGCTCGTCCCGGCACGATCGTGACCCACCGTCCGTTCAGCGGGTTCAGTCGCATCTGACTCATCGGATCCCCACGATACGTCACCCGAGCCCGGTCCGAACGCGCAACCATGCGGCTTCAGACAGCGTCGGTGGCGGTTCGATCGGTCGGGTCAGTTGTCGGAGACGTGGTCGCGACGATCCGGCGACGGTTCGTCGGCGAGCCGGTCCTGCACGTCGCCCCGCAGATCCTGCAACGAGTTGATCACGGTGTTCGGCCGCCGCACCGTGACCACGCCGTCGCGGGCGTCGAGTCGACGCTGGTTCCATCGGTGCATCCACGTCCCGGCGACGGCGCCGACCGCGAACGCCAGCAGGCCGCCCGCCCCGTCGATCCAGTAGTGGTTCGCGGTCACGATGATCCCGAACAGCGTTGCCAAGGGATACAGCAACACCAGCACCTTGGTCCATCGACGACGCAACAGCGGCCAGACCGCGAGCGCGCACCACGTGGCCCAACCGATGTGCATGCTCGGCATCGCCGCGTACTGGTTGGACACCGACGCGACGGCCTCGGAATCGAACTTCCAGGGCCCGCCGTATGCACTCAGCGTGTCGATGAAGCCGAAACTGTTGCCGAGTCGTTCGTTGAACTTCAGTTCCGGACCCGGGCGGAGTTCGCTCTCGACGCAGGCGCCGCCGAACTGGGTGGTCTCGGGCTCCGGGCACGGCGCGTCCAGGAGCCGTGGAGGCATCAACGGGAAGAAGGCGAAACCGATGATGGCGACGGCGGTCATCACGGCGAGGGTGTTCCGCCACTGGGCGAACACGTCGGCCCGCTTCAGGAACAGCAGGATGAAGACGGCGAGAGTGACGGCGAAGTGCGCCGTGCCGTAGTAGACGTTCCAGAACTGGATGAACCAGCGGTAGGGGAGGAAGATGTCCTGGATGGTCTCCTCGTGATACAGCCCGATCGCACGCTCGAACCGGATGACCCGCTCCGCGTTGTGGAACGCAGCCTCGGGCACGCCGTCGGCGGCGATCCGGTTCGAGCCGAACTGGTTCCGGATCCAGGAATAGACCACGTAGAAGACGGCGATGATCAACGCCTCCTTCCACCAGTGGAGACGGTGAACGCGCGTCCGTACGGGCGCGTCCGAACTGCGATCTCCCTCCATGAGACGGCCAACACTAGGCGCGCGCGGTGGCCGCGCGACCGCAGGTTCGCGCGCTGCCGGTGGTGTGCTCGGCGAGCCGTCGATCGGTACGTCCTCGTAGGGTGGTCGTCGTGATCGAACAAGACGTGTTGCAGCGGGTGTTGGCCGGCGCGACGTCGGGTGGCGCCGACTTCGCCGAGGTGTACGCGGAGGACAAGCGGTCCACGTCGGCCGGCCTCGACGACGGACGGGTCGAACAGGTCACGAGCGGCCGTGACCGCGGCGCCGGGATCCGCGTCGTCGCCGGCGACACGACCGGGTTCGCCTACACCTCCGATCTGTCGGAGCAGGGCCTGCGCGCCGCCGCCGAGGCAGCGTCGGCCGCAGCGAATCGGGGTGGCGGGGGTGTCGCCACCGTCGGGCTCGTGCAATCCGACCGGCACCGTCCGAACCTCGACCCGACCGATCCCGACTCGATCGGCAAGGCCCGCAAGGTCGAGCTGCTGATGCGGATGAACGACGCAGCCCGAGCGCACGGTGACGAGGTCGTCCAGGTGTCCGCCGGCTACGGCGACTCGACCAAGCGTGTGCTCGTGGCGAACACCGAGGGCGTGCTCGCCGACGACGAGATCGTCCGCACGCTCCTCCGCGTCAGTGTCGTCGCCAACGGCGACGGCGGCATGCAGACCGGCTACCAGTCGATGGGCCACACGGTCGGTTTCGAGGTGTTCGACACCGTCGACGTCGAGGAGATGGCTCGCAAGGCGGCGACGCAGGCGATCACCAAGCTGTCGGCCCGCCCGGCACCGTCCGGTGAGATGCCGGTCGTCATCGCCAACGGAACTGGCGGCGTGCTGTTCCACGAAGCGTGCGGACACGGGCTCGAGGCGGACCACATCCAGAAGGGAGCGTCGGTCTACGCAGGCAAGGTCGGCGAACTCGTCGCCAACCCGCTCGTCACACTGGTCGACGACGGCACGATGCCCGGCGAGTGGGGCACGCTCGGCGTCGACGACGAAGGTCGCCGAACGCAGCGCAACGTCCTGATCGAGGACGGCATCCTCACCGACTACATGTGGGACTACCTTCGTGCCCGCAAGGAAGGCCGCCCCCAGTCGGGCAACGGGCGCCGACAGAGCTACCAGCACCTGCCGATGGTGCGGATGACCAACACGTTCGTGATGAACGGGCCATCCGAGCCCGACGACATCATCGCCGACACGCCGAACGGCGTGTACGTGGCCAAGCTCGGCGGTGGGTCGGTCAACACGGCGTCAGGCGACTTCGTGTTCGGGATGACCGAGGCGTACCTGATCGAGGACGGTCGCATCACCGAGCCGCTGCGCGACGGCAACCTGATCGGCAACGGCCCGAAGGTGCTGCGCGACATCGACCTGCTCGGCAACGACTTCGCCATGGGTTCGCCCGGCACCTGCGGCAAGGACGGCCAGGGCGTGCCCGTCGGCGACGGCCAGCCGACCCTCCGCGTCAAGCAACTCACCGTCGGCGGTACGGCAGCCTGATGGACACGACGGGAGAACTCCTGCAGATCGCAGACCGCGTCATCGCGCAGGCGGCGGCGGGCGAGGAGGTCGAGGCGTTCGTCGCCCGGGGCGGCGAGACCGAGGTGCGGGTGTACCAGGGCGAGGTCGAACACTTCGTGTCCGCCCAGTCCGAGGGCATCGGCATCCGGGTGATCCGCGACGGTCGCACCGGCTTCGCCTACGCCGGGACGCTCGACGAGTCGGCGGTGGCCGAGGTGCTCGCCGAGTCGCGTGAGAACGTGCAGTTCGGCACGCCCGACGAGTTCGCTGCCCTCGCCGAACCCGATGGCGTCGAGCCGACCGAACAGACGCTGTGGAACGACGATCTCGCCGAGTACCGCACCGAACGCAAGATCGAACTCGCCAAGGAGTTGGAGCGCCTCGCCGGTTCGGCCGACGCTCGTGTCCGGGTCGACGACTCGAACTACGCCGATGCATGGGGTGAGGCCGCGGTCGCATCCACGACCGGCATCCGTCAGGCGGGCCGCGAGAACGGTTGCTACGTCTCGGTGTCCACCCTGGCCGACGAGGGAGACGGCGACGATGCCGAGACCCAGACCGGGTTCGGGTTCTCGGTCGGTAACTCGCCGGAGGAGTTCGACCTCCGGCGAGCGGCGCAGGAAGCATCCGATCGGGCGACCCGGTTGCTGGGGGCCACCAAGCCGTCCTCGAAGCGGACGACGGTCGTACTCGACCCGTTCGTGACCGCACAGTTGCTCGGCGTGATCTCCTCGACGCTGAACGGCGAGGCGGTCGTGAAGGGTCGCTCGTTGTTCGCCGACCGCCTCGGCGACGAGGTCGCCAACCCGATGGTCACCCTCGTCGACGATCCGACGAACCCGAAGGCGTACACGTCGACCGACGTCGACGGCGAAGGTCTCGCCGCACGCCGAAACGTGTTGATCGAGAACGGGGTGCTCCAACAGTTCGTGCACAACAGCTACTCGGCGCGTCGTGCGGGCGCCGTCTCGACCGGCAACGCGACCCGTGGCGGGTTCGCGGGCACGCCCGGCGTCGGCTGCCTCGCGCTGTCGCTGGAACCGGGCACCCGGACGCAGGAAGAGCTGATCGCCGACGTCGACGACGGACTCCTCGTGCAGATGGTGCAGGGACTGCACTCGGGCGTGAACCCGATCAGCGGCGACTTCTCGACCGGGGCAGCCGGCCTGTTGATCGAGAACGGCACGGTCGGCGCGCCGGTCCGCGAGTTCACGATCGCGTCGACGCTCCAGCGGATG
The DNA here is from genome assembly GCA_038529675.1 of Actinomycetota bacterium. Lineage (GTDB taxonomy): Bacteria > Actinomycetota > Acidimicrobiia > Acidimicrobiales > Ilumatobacteraceae > Ilumatobacter_A. The sequence goes on along the minus strand of JBCBDK010000076.1, from coordinate 5,891 downwards.
CTGCTCGACATCGTCGAGATCGGCGGCGACCTCGACTGGCTCCCGATGCGCGCCTCGGGCATGAGCCTCGTCATCCGCGACGTCACCATGTCCGGCGCCTGACGTATCAACTGGTGTCAGACACCAGTTGATACGGCGATGTCGATCTGCGCACGTCGGGTCCCGGATTCCGGGAATCGTTGAACGCAGATCGGCGGGAGCGGCCGGCTGGATCAGTCGTCCACGGTGCCGTCGGCTGACTCGCGGAGGAGGTCGGCGTGGCCGCAGTGGCGGGCGTACTCCTCGATCATGTGGACGAGGATCCAGCGCATCGATGCGGGCGGGTCGTCGCCGGCACCGCCGGCCGCAGTGTCGTCCAACGACGAGCAGGCGTCGAGCACGGCCCGGCTGCGGGCGCATGCCGCGTCGAAGAGGCTGACCAGCTCGTCCTCGGTGTCGTCGACCGCCGTCGTCATCTCCCAGTCGGGGTCGGTGTCCCAGGGGGCCGACGTCCACGGCTCGATGCCCTCCTGCCCGGCGAAGCGGTGCGCGAACCAACCGTCTTCGACACAGGCCATGTGTTTCACGAGCCCGGCGAGCGTGAGGTTCGAGCTGCCGACCGTCAGCCGACGTCCGGCATCGTCCATTCCCTGGAGCTTCCGAATGAGCACGATCCGGTAGTACTCGAGGAACTGGACGAGCACCGTCCGTTCATCGTCCGCCGGGTTGGGCGGTGTGTCGGGGAGTGGCCGTCGGCCGTCGGAGTCCATCCTCGGAACCTACGCCGGTCTGCGACACTCGATCCATGACGTTCGATCACGGCCGACCAGCGATCGAGCCGACCCGACCTGAGCTCGTACTGATCCGTCACGGCGAGACGGAGTGGAGCCTCACCGGACAGCACACGGGTCGCACCGACCTCCCGCTGACCGAACACGGGCGGAACGAGGCCCGGCACATCGCAGCTGCCGTCGCCGGCTACGACTTCGACCATGTGTTCGCGAGCCCGCTGCAGCGGGCGTGGGAGACGGCCCAGCTCGTCGGTCTCCGACCCGAGCGCGACGATCAACTGATGGAGTGGGACTACGGCGAGATCGAGGGCCGCACCACCGCCCAGTACCGTGAACACACCCGTGACTGGTCGGTGTGGACCCATCCGATCCCCGGCGGCGAGTCGCTCGCCGACGTCGGTGCGCGCGCCGATGAGGTGATCGATCGGATGCTCGGACTCGCCGGCCGCATCGCCGTCGTCGCGCACGGTCACTTCCTGCGCGTGCTCGGCGCCCGCTGGACCGGCCTCGATCCGATCGAGGGACGACGGCTGGTGCTGAACACCAGCACGCTCAGCCTGCTCGGGTGGGAGCGCGAGAACCGGGTCATCCGTCGCTGGAACGACCCCTGCGGCTGGTGACCGGCCGACGGCGCGACGTCCGTCGCCGACCCTGACCGGCCGACGATCCCCGAGAACGACGAACGGGGCGCAGCCGCAGCCGCGCCCCGTTCGGGATCGATCGCCGATCGCTCGGATCAGCTCCCGGTGGCGCCGCCGCTCGCCTCGGCGACCTTCTGCTTGCCAGCGTTGATGAAGGGCATCATCGCCCGCAGCTGCGTGCCGACCGCTTCGATCGGATGCTCCTTGCCTTCGTTCTGCATGCGGTGGTAGTTCGCACGACCCGACTCGGACTCGGCGACCCACTCGTCGGCGAACTGGCCCGACTGGATCTCGCCCAGGATCCGCTGCATCTCCTCTTTCACGGCTGGCGTCACGACGCGCGGGCCCCGGGTGAGGTCGCCGTACTCGGCGGTGTCGGAGATCGAGTAGCGCATGCCGGCGATGCCTTCTTCATACATGAGGTCGACGATCAGCTTCACCTCGTGGAGGCACTCGAAGTACGCCATCTCGGGCGCATAGCCGGCCTCGGTGAGCACCTCGAAGCCGGTTCGGACCAGCTCGGTGAGGCCACCGCACAGCACGGCCTGCTCGCCGAACAGGTCGGTCTCGGTCTCCTCTGTGAACGTGGTCTCGATCACGCCGGCGCGAGTGCCGCCGTTGGCGTCGGCGTACGACATGGCGAGCGCACGAGCGTTGCCGGTTGCGTCCTGCTCGACGGCGATCAGCGTCGGCACGCCGCCGCCCTCGGTGTACGTGCGACGAACCAGGTGGCCGGGCCCCTTCGGGGCGATCATGATCACGTCGACTCCCTCGGGTGCCTGGATGCGGCCGAATCGGACGTTGAAGCCGTGCGCAAAGGCGATCGCGTCACCCGGCTCGAGGTTGGGTGCGATGTGCTCGTCGTAGATCGCCTTCTGCTCGGTGTCGGGAGCGAGGATCATGATCACGTTCGCCCACGCCGCGGCATCGGCGATCGACAGGACCTCGAGACCGGCCTCTTCGGCCTTCGCCTTCGACGACGACCCCTCGCGCAGGCCGATCTTCACGTCGACCCCCGACTCCTTCAGGTTCAGCGCGTGGGCGTGCCCCTGTGAGCCGTAGCCGATGATGGCGACCTGCTTCGAGCGGATGATCGAGGAGTCGGCGTCCTCGGCGTAGTACACGGTGACGGCCATCGTCAGCCAGCCTTTCCGGATTGGTGATTGGGGTTGGTGGACAGGGCGCGCAGTCGCACGCCACGATCGAGCTTCGGCAGGGCCACCCGGCCCGTCCGCTGCAGCTCCACGATGCCGTAGCCGTCGAGGAGATCCTCGAAATCATCCAACTTGTCGGGATGCCCCTCCAAGCTGACCGTGAGCACGTCGGCCGACACGGCGATGATCTTGGCCTCGAAGATCTCGACGAGGCCGAGGACCTCGCTGCGCATCTCCGCAGGTGACTTGACCGTGGCGATGAGGAGCTCTCGCTCGACCGAGCGGCGCGGGTCGAGCTCGCTGATCTTGATGACGTCGACGAGCTTGAACAGTTGCTTCACGATCTGTTCGAGCGGTGCCGAGTCGACGTCGACGACGATCGTGATCCTGCTCTGGCCCTCGTCCTCCGCCGGCGCGACCGCCAACGAGAAGATGTTGTAGCCCCGCCGGGCGAACAGTCCGGCGACACGTGCGAGGACGCCAGGTCGGTTCTGCACGAGCACGGAGAGGATGTGGTGATTGACGGGTGGTCCGGTCTGCGTGCCGAGCGGGCCGGGGTTGTTGTGAACGGTCATGTGAGTGCTTTCGTCGGTGGCGAACATCACGTTCTGGGTCTGACCCAGGCGTGATGGGTGTCAGGCGAGGCCGGCGGCGCGGTCCTGCTGGGTCGGGTGGAGGATGATGTCGTCGTTGCTCGCGCCCGCCGGCACCATCGGGAACACGCCTTCGGCAGCCTCGGTGCGGAACTCGATCACGACCGGGCGATCATTGATCGTGTTCGCCTTCTCGATCGCCGGTGCCGCCTCTTCCGGTGACTCGACCCGGATGGCGGCGCAGCCCATCGACTCCGCCCACATCACGAAGTCGGGAACGGCGGCCGAGTCGAGGAACACCGACGAGTACCGCTCGTCGTAGAACATCTCCTGCCACTGGCGGACCATGCCGAGGTAGCTGTTGTTGAGGAGCGCGACCTTGATCGGCAGGTTCTCGAGCGTCGCGGTCACCAACTCCTGCGCGGTCATCTGGAAGCAGCCGTCGCCGTCGATGGCCCACACGCAGGCGTCGGGATTCGCCGCCTTCGCGCCGATCGCAGCCGGGATCGAGAAGCCCATCGTGCCGAGGCCACCCGAGTTCACCCACGTGTACGGCTCCTCGAAGGTCCAGTACTGGCTGGCGTACATCTGGTGCTGGCCGACGCCCGAGGCGACGATCGTGCCGGCCGGTGCTGCGTCGCGCAGTTGCTCGATGCAGAACTGCGGCTTCAGCGCCGCGCCCGGCTGCGACGGCTCGTAGGTCATCGGGAACTGCTCCTGCCAGCCCGAGACCTTCGACTTCCAGGCGCCGGTGTCGGCCTGGGTGGTGCCGCCGGCCCGCAACTCCTCGATCTCGGCGATCATGTCCTCGATCACGAGTCGGCAGTCGCCGACGATCGGCACGTCGGGGCGACGCACCTTGCCCTGCTCGGCCGGGTCGATGTCGACGTGGATCACCTTGGCATCGGGGGCGAATGCATCGACCTTGCCGGTGATGCGGTCGTCGAACCGCGAGCCGAGCGCGATCAGCAGGTCGCTCTTCTGCATTGCGGTGACAGCGGTGGCGTTGCCGTGCATGCCGGGCATCCCGAGGTTGAGCTCGTGGCTGTCGGGGAACGCACCGCGAGCCATCAACGTGGTCACGACGTGGATGCCGGTCAGGTCGACGAGCTTGGCCAGCGCCTCGGCGGCGCGAGCCTTGAGGATGCCGCCACCGGCGTAGATCACGGGCCGTTCGGCCTGCATGATCAGCTTCGCCGCCTCCTTGACCATCCTCGGGTGCCCCTTCATGTTGGGGCGGTACCCGGGGAGGCTGGCGAGGACGGCATCGTCGCTCGGCCAGTGCCAGATCATCTCGCCCTGGAGCACGTCCTTCGGGACGTCGACGAGGGTCGGGCCCGGCCGCCCGGTCGTGGCGATGTGGAACGCCTGGCGCACGGCCATCGGCACGTCGTCAGCGGTCATGATGAGTTCGTTGTGCTTCGTGCACGAGCGCGTGATGCCGACGGTGTCGCACTCCTGAAACGCGTCGGAGCCGATCGCCGCCGTCGGCACCTGACCCGTGATCGCGACCATCGGCACCGAGTCCATGTAGGCGTCCATGAGCGGCGTGACGAGGTTGGTCGCCGCCGGGCCCGAGGTGACCATCGCGACGCCCGGCTTGCCCGACGTGTGCGCATAGCCCTCGGCCATGTGACCGGCTCCCTGCTCATGACGCACGAGCACGTGGCGCATCGACGAGTCGAGCAACGGGTCGTACGCGGGGAGGATGCAGCCGCCCGGGTAGCCGAAGATCACTTCGACGCCTTCGAGCTCGAGCGCCCGGATCAGCGCCTGGGCGCCCGTGATGCGGTCGCCCGGTTGGGGAGGGGAGGTGCTGGTGTCGTTGCTCATGGTGGTTCCTGGGGTGGAGCGGGCGGATGTGAGTCTGGGCCGAAAAAGCAAAAGACCTCCCGTCAGGGAGGTCAGCACGCACAGGTCGGAGCCCAGACGTGCCTATCGGAGTACTACCTCAATGATCGGGCGCAGGGCGGCGGTCACGGACTCCATACAACCATCATCGGCCCGTGTCGCGCAACCTTGACGACAACGTTCGCTCGCGTTGCGCCCCGCCGGGAGTGCGAGTGCGGCCGCCGGCACGACTGGCAGGCGCAGCGAGGCCTGGCAGGAGCGTGTCGTCCGAGGAGGTCGCCACCGTCACGCCGGGCACGAGTGCCGCAGCGGCACCGAACGCCACGAGCACGCCACCCGGTTCCGAGATGCAGACGGCCCCGACGCGCCGTACCGTCGCGGGCATGCCGACACCCCTCCCCGACGCCGACACCGTCGACCTCGAACCCCCATCGCCGGAGGAGATCGACTTCTTCAGTCGCGGTCTGCTCTCCGGCGCCGCCGGCCCAGACGGCGTGACCGATCTCCAACGGACGGTGCTGTGCGCCGTCACCACCGCCATGACCGGCCGTCACGTCGACTTCACGGCACTCGAACCGATCGGCTCCACCGAGTTCGCCGCCGGCCTCGCTCGACGTAACGAGGCGTTCCGCACGCGGATGGTGCAGTACATGGAGCTCTCGCACATGGTGCGGCCGACGGCGTCGGTCGAGGTCGCCGACCGAGTGATCGAGTTCGCCACCGAGCTCGGTGTCGACAGCGAGTGCGTCCATCGAGCCCGCGAGGTCGCCGACGGCTCGCGTGCGTTCGTGGCCGCAGACATCGACCGCAGCGCGTACCTCACGGGCCTCGACCTGTCCGGGTTCACCCCGCTGCGGACCGGCGACGACAACGTGTACGCAT
>JBCBDK010000075.1:1560-10521 GCA_038529675.1 Actinomycetota bacterium | reverse complement strand
CATGAGCGCATCGGAGATCGGCAACAGCCGCTCGGCGTACACGCTGCCGGCGTCGTCCCAGCCGACCGGCGTCAACGCCCCGCCCAGCCACGTTACCGACGCGTACGCCGCCGTCAGTTCCACCTCGAGCGACTCAAGGTCGTGAAGGAGCGCACGGGCGGGACGATCGTCGCCGGGGTCGGCGACATGCGGGAGTTCACGAACGAAGGCGATGCGTTCACTCGACGACGGGTGGCTGTCGTACGCATCGGCGGTTCGGCGGAGCACGGCCTCGGCGGCGTCACGGAACGCATCAGCGTTGTCGGCGTGGCCAACCATCCGACGAAAGCCGCTGAACTGATTGACCGGGCGACGTCCCTCGATCCAGAGGCTGTGCACGTACTGGTCGAGGAACGCGTCGTTCGCAGCGCCGAGCGCGCCGAGCCGCTGGTTGGTCGCCACGGTCGGCCCGGTACCGGCCACGGTGACGGCCCATGCGTCGGCGGCCAACTCCTGACGCCGGCTGACCGCCATCGACGTTCGCAAGAAGACCTTGAAGTACTGGACGTAGATCGAGGCGACGAACCCGCCGCCGAGTGAGCGGATGGTCTGGAGGATCGAGGTCCGCCCGCGGTAGACGACCGGCGCGAGTCTGGTGTCACCGCCTGCGTAGTGCCCGAACTCGTGTGCGATCACGCCGCGGAGCTCGTCGACCGACAACGAGTCGATCAGCGGGAGCCCAATCCCCATCACCCGCTTGCGCGTCACCAGGCCGAGGAGGCGCGTGTCCTCGAGTACGAATGCGTTGACGTCGTGCACGAGGTACACCTCGTCTGGAGCATCGGCACCCATTCGGTCGGCGATGTCGGTGATCTCGCCGAACAACTCGGGCTGCGTCTGCGGGGTCACCTGGACCGAACCAGGCAGACCCTTGAACTTGTGGCCGGCGGTGAGCATCCCTCGCAGCACTGCGAACGCGACTGCGGGAGCGGCAAGCACGACCCCGACATTGATGTATCCCGCAGCGAGCATCAACCAGATCGCGCCGACCGATGCGGCGAGCACCAACACGCCGAGCAGGTAGAAGCCGAGCAGGAGCGCGACACTGAGCATCGCTCGCCCAGATCGTCCTGGCATGCGTGACCGAGCGGCCTCGACCGCGACCGGTGTCGTGTCCACACGATGACATCGGCGTGGACACGACCCGGCTTGAGGCGACGTGGTGGATCCACTCCCTGCGCGTGGAAATTGGATGCTGTCCCCGAGCAAGAATCCAACTCCGGCGGAGAGAGTTGGACTTCGTCCCTGAGCAGGAATCCAACGCTGGGTCAGCGGCGGACGGTGGTGCCGTCCTTCGTGGTCTCGACCGTCCAGCCGTCGGCCTGCAGCTCGGCACGGATCGCGTCCGCCGTCGTGAAGTCCTTGTCGGCACGAGCGGCGTCGAGCGCGGCGGCCTTGGCGACCACGTCGTCCGGGACGTCGTTGTCGGCCGCACCGAGCTCCAAACCCACTGCCTCGCACATCGTCGTCACTGCCGCGACGAGCGCACCGGCCGTCGCCTCACCGCCGTCGATCGCAGCATTCGCGGCGCGGACCGTGTCGAACACGATCGACATCGCCTTGGGTGTGTCGAGGTCGTCGTCCATCGCCGCCCGGAACGAATCGACGGCCCGTGCGTCGGGCTCGGTCGCGGACACCCCTGCAGCTCGGGCGGCGAACGCGTCGAGGCCGGCGAGCGACGCGACCGCCTGGTCGATGTTGGCCTGGCTCAGCTTGACCGGGCTCCGGTAGTGCGACTGCAACAGCACGAGTCGATAGGCGCGCGGGTCGTAGTGCTCGATGAGGTCGAGCAGGTTGGACACGTTGCCGATCGACTTCGACATCTTCTCGCCCTCGGCGTCGACGACGAAGCCGTTGTGCATCCAATGGCGGGCGAACTCCTTGCCGAGCGCGACCGCTTGTGCGCGTTCGTTCTCGTGATGCGGGAAGCGGAGGTCCTGCCCGCCGCAGTGCAGGTCGAACCCCTCACCGAGCAGATCGAGGCTCATCACGACGCACTCCGAGTGCCAGCCCGGACGACCCGCGCCCCACGGCGACGGCCACGCCGGGTCGCTGTCGGTCGGCTCGTCGCGCTTGAACTTCCACAGCACGAAATCGGCCGGGTGACGCTTGCCGGCCGCGCCAACGACCGTCCGCTCGCCGCCACCCGACCGCATGTCCTCGATCGACTGATGCGCGAGCACGCCGTAGTCGTCGACCGCCTCGACGCTCATGTAGATGCCGTCGTCGGTGACGTATGCGGCGTCGCGATCGATGAGCTGGCCGATCAACGCCACCATCTCGTCGACGTAGTCGGTGGCGTGTGGCGTGTCGGCGGGGCGGAGGTTGCCGATGCCATCCATCGCCTTCCACCACATCGCCTCGCACTTGGTGGTGATGTCGTTCCAGGGCCGCGACTCGGTGACGGCTCGATCGATGATCTTGTCCTCGATGTCGGTCACGTTGGTCACGTGCCGCACTCGCAGGCCCGACCACTCGAGGTAGCGGCGGAGGATGTCGTACGTGAGCGTTGCCCGGCCGTGGCCGAGATGTGCGGGGCCGTACACCGTCGGCCCACACACGTACATGCTGACCTCGCCCGGCTCGCGCATCGCGAGCTCGCGTACCTCACGGGTGGCGGTGTCGTACAGGTGCAGCACGGTGCCGAGTGTACGAGTCGGCCAGCACGGGGGATCGACGGTTTCGACCTCGACCCTGCGGCGATCGACCTCGGCCCGACTCGACGCCGTCGCCCACCGGCCGTCTACTGGAAGCTGACGTACGAGGGTGCGGGACGTGCCGCCATCGTCTGCGCGGGCGTCGGGGTCGGACGGTCCTCGTCGAAGAAGTTCTTCCAACCGACCACCGCGCCTGCCGGCAAGTCGACGAGCATCCGGTCGAACGACGCCCGCTTCAACTCCAACGATCCGAAGCCGTCCATGTGCAGCATCACCTGCACCCTGGGCGTCCCGCGGATCGCCGCCTTGTTCGTGATCATCGACGGCGTGAACTGGTGCACGATCAGCAGCTTGGCCGGCAGGTTGCGCCGCACGATGAGCGCGTCGAGCCAATCGATCGTCTCGTTCACCTCGGCGGCGTCGACCGTGCCGACGCGTCCACCGCCCGGCCGGAACGGCGCGTCGCCCCGCCACTCCGGGTCGAGCGCGAGGCTGACCTGTGGCTGGGCGATCACCTCCTCGTATTCCCGCGCCTGATCGGGGAAGCGAGACCGGCCGCTCTGGAGATCGAGCATCACGTGGAAGCCGTTGGCGGCGGCGACGTCGATCCACGGCTGGAAGGTGGACGTGGGGAACTCGTTCGAGTAGTCGCCGTCGCCGCCCGCACCGGCCGACGCCACCGAGCCGATCAGCTCGAAGCAGGGCACGACCGGTCGGCCGAACCCCTCGTAGCCGGCGGCGATCTGGCGGGCGACGGCAGCCGATCCCTCGGGCGAGCGCTCGCCGAGCACGCCGAGGCCGGGGGACCCTGGGTGTCCGTACAGCGCGACGTACAGGACCCGCGGATCGTAGGTGCCCGCCGGGGTCGGCTCGGGCGGATCGATGCGTACGCCACCGTGACCGGCGACCGCGAACCCGTCGATCGGCCCGACGTCGGCGGCGGAGGTGAACCGGCTGACGCCCACCGCGGTTGCCGCGGCCAACCCGCCGCCGATCAGCCTGCGGCGGGTCACTCCCGATGCACCCCTGGTGTGCAGCATCGCCATCGACCGTACTGGCCATCGGTCGCACCGAGTCGGCGACGCGCCGATCGGGTCGAAGGACCCTCGGTCATCGTCGAGGCCGACGGATACGGTGACCTCGTGAGCGAGGACGGCTACGGCGAGGTGCTCACCGACGAGTGGTGGAAGCGTGTCGGCCGACTGGATCACCCCGTCGATGGCTCGCGCCTCTACCGATCCGGTGACAGCGGCGACCCGGCGTTCCTGCTCCTGCACGGCATCGGCAACTCCGGCGCCGTGTTCTCTCCGCTCATGCCCTCCCTGGCCGAGCACGGCCCGGTGATCGCCCCGACCATGTCGCCCGAGCTGCTCGCCGGGCCGACGGGTGGGCCGACGGAGACCATGACGCCGCTGGTCGACTGGCTCGCGGCCGTTGCGCCGCCACCGTGGCGGCTGGTCGGCCACTCGATGGGTGGCGTGCTCACGGGCCTGATCCTGCGCAGCCATCCGGAACTCGTGCGCGGCGCTGTCATGCTGAACGCCCCGCTGCCCGGCGTCCTCGATCGGATCCGTGGCCGCGACACCGTCGATCGCACCGGCCGCGCACTGCTGTTCATGAAGCTGCTCTCCCGCGTCACCGCGATCGGACGTCCTCGCCTGCCCGGATTCCTCCGTGGCCCCGAGCTGGCAATCGTCCGCAACGCACTGCGCGGCTTCGTCGTCGCTCCCGGCGAACTCGACACGCGCACGATCGCCCGGGCGATTCTGCGGTCGCGCACGACCGACGGCGACGACTTCCTCCGCCTCGCCCGCGAGATGCCCGACTGGGAGCGCGACCCGTTCGTCGAGCGCCCGGTCCGCATCGTGCTCGGCATGGACGACCCGCTCGTGCCGCTCGACGACGTGCCGGCGGTGGCCGATGCGTATCCGGACGGTGAGATCGTCACGTTGGAACGGTGTGGCCACTTCGCCCACCTCGAGCAGCCCCGGCGTTCACGCGACGCGATCGTCGACTTCTTCGCCGCACTCGACTGATCGCATCGGCCGGCCGGCACCGGGCCGTGACCGGACGCCGAGTGTCGAGCGGGCCGGAACGGGCAGGGCTCCGAGGCAGCCGCGTCGATAGCCTCGCCTCCCTATGACCGGAATTCCCGAGAAGCCGACGTTGGACGGCATCGAGGACCGCTGGGCCGACCAGTGGGAACGCGATGGCACCTACCGATTCGACACCTCGGCCGTACGGGACCAGGTCTTCTCGATCGACACGCCACCGCCGACGGTCTCGGGTGAGCTGCACATGGGCCACGTGTTCAGCTACACCCACACCGACCTCGTCGCCCGGTACCAGCGCATGGCCGGCAAGACCGTCTTCTATCCGATGGGGTGGGACGACAACGGGCTGCCGACCGAACGCCGCGTGCAGAACTACTACGGCGTCCGCTGCGACCCGCACGAGCAGTACGTCGAGGGCTTCGAGCCACCGTTCCGCGGCGATCCACCGAAGAAACACCAGGCGGTGCCGATCTCGCGACCCAACTTCCTCGAGCTGTGCGACGAGCTCGTCGAGATGGACGAACAGGTCTTCGAGGAGCTGTACCGGCGCCTCGGCCTGTCGGTGGACTGGACCCAGCACTACGCCACGATCGATGCCCGCTCACGCCGAGTGAGCCAGCAGGCCTTTCTCGAGAACGTGCGCCGCGGTGAGGCGTACAGCCAAGAAGCCCCGACGCTGTGGGACATCGACTTCCGCACCGCGGTCGCCCAGGCCGAGATGGAAGACCGTGAGCGTCCCGGCGCCTACCACGAGATCCCGTTCCAGCTCACCGACGGGTCGGGCTCGCTCAACATCAAGACCACGCGCCCCGAGTTGCTCGCGGCGTGCGTCGCCATGGTCGCCCACCCCGACGACGAGCGGTTCCAGCCCTACTTCGGCACGACCGTGACCGTGCCGCTCTACGGCCAGACCGTCGAGGTGAAGGCACACGAACTGGCCCAGCCCGACAAGGGCTCGGGCATCGCCATGATCTGCACGTTCGGCGACACGACCGACGTCACCTGGTGGCGCGAGCTGGACCTCGGGATGCGTCCGATCATCGGCCGCGACGGACGTCTCCACACCGAAGCACCCGACGGCGTCGACGCAGCGGCCTACGCCCGCATCGCCGGGAAGTACCCGAACCAAGCTCAGCGCGAGGTGGTCGAGCACCTGCGTGAGGAGGGCCTGCTGATCGGGGAGCCCGAGCCGATCCAGCACCCGGTGAAGTTCTACGAGCGCGGCGACCGCCCGCTCGAGATCGTCACGTCGCGCCAGTGGTACATCGCCAATGGTGGACGCGACGCCGAGCTGAACGCAGCGATGGTCGCTCGCGGCACCGAACTCACCTGGCACCCCGGCCACATGCAGCACCGCTACGACAACTGGGTCGAAGGACTGAACGGCGACTGGCTCATCAGCCGACAGCGGTTCTTCGGCGTGCCGATCCCGATCTGGTATCCGCTCGACGCCGACGGCGAGCCCGACTTCGACGCGCCGTTGCTCCCGGACGTGGCCGACCTGCCGATCGACCCGTCCACCGACGTGCCCGACGGCTATAACGCCGACCAACGCGATCAGCCGGGCGGCTTCACCGGGGAGACCGACATCTTCGACACGTGGGCGACGTCGTCGCTCACACCGCAGATCGCCGGGCACTGGGGCGAGGACGACGGGCTGTTCGCCCGGGTGTACCCGTACGACATGCGACCGCAGGCCCACGACATCATCCGCACGTGGCTGTTCGCCACCGTCGTCCGGAGTCACCACGAACACGATTGTGCTCCGTGGACCCACGCAGCGCTGTCCGGCTGGATCCTCGACCCCGACCGCAAGAAGATGTCGAAGTCGAAGGGCAACGTCGTGACACCGATGGGCCTGTTCGAACAACACGGCACCGATGCGGTTCGCTACTGGTCGGCCTCCGCCCGACCCGGCATCGACACAGCGTTCAGCGAAGACCAGATGAAGGTCGGCCGCAAGCTGGCCAACAAGCTCCTGAACGTGTCGAAGTTCGTGTTGTCGATCGGTGCCGTAGACGGCCACGTGCCATCCGAGTCGGCCGATCTCGACGCCGACGTCACCGAGCCGGTCGATCGGTCGATGCTCGCCAAGCTCGATGCTGTGGTGGCCGAGGCCACCGAGGCGTTCGAGGCGTTCGACTACGCCCGGGCGCTGGAGCGTACCGAGTCGCTGTTCTGGTGGTTCTGCGACAATCACGTCGAGCTCGTCAAGAACCGGGCGTACGGCACGAACGACGACACGGCCGGCCAGGCTTCGGCGCTCGCTGCGCTGCGCAGTGCAATCGCCACGTTCCAGCGCTTGTTCGCACCGTTCCTCCCGTTCGCCACCGAGGAGGTGTGGAACTGGTGGCACAACACGAGCGTCCACGCCGAGAGCTGGCCGGTGCCGACAGCGCTGGGCGGTGACGCGGCGCTGCTCGATCCGGTGATCGAGGTGCTGACGCTGATCCGCCGCGCGAAGTCCGAGGCCAAGGTGAGTCAACGGGCGGCGGTCGACCGCGTGTCGGTCGCCGCGCCCAACGAGACCCACGATGCGATCCGTTCCGCCCACGCCGATCTCGCGGCGGCAGGCACGATCGCCGAACTCGAGATCGTCGAGGGGGACGTCGTCGCCTGCGACATCGACCTCGCTGCGACGTGACCAGCCGGTCCCGATGAGCGGCCTGACGTGACCGGCATCGTGCGCCGACGCATGGGTAACGTCATCCCGACATGAGCGAGGGGAATCAGCGGGCGGATCTGCGTCGAACCTGGCCCCAACGGCTCATGGTGCTCGGCGCAGCAACGCTGTCGCTCGTGTGCTTCGCGGTCGCCGGCCTGGTCTGGTTCGCGCAGCAACAACTCGAGGATCGCCAGTTCGTCGAGATCGACAGCCCGTCCGAGCCAGTCACGCCGCTCACCGATGCCGACGCCGTCGGTCAGGGCTCGACCGACACCGGCGGGCAGGTCGACTCGAGCGACGCCGGCGCGGCGGTACCGGTGGAGACGTTCCCGCAGGCCGAGCCGTCGGCTCGGAACTATCTCATCACGGGGGCGGACAACAATGCGTGCGTCGACCCGGACTCACGGTTCGCCCCGGCGTTCGGTGATCGCAGCGCCATCGGCGAGCGGAGCGACACCATCATGATGTGGCGGATCAACCCGTCGGCCAATGCTGCGGCGATCCTGTCCTTTCCGCGTGACCTGTGGGTCGACATCGACGGACGGTCGAGCCCGAACCGGATCAACTCGGCGTACGAGACGAATGATCCGACGCGGCTGATCAACACGATCCGCTCCAACTTCGGGATCGACACCGACCACTACGTCCAGGTCGACTTCTGCGCGTTCAAGACGCTCGTGGATGCCGTCGACGGCGTGGCCGTTCCGTTCGAGACGCCGGTGCGAGACATCAAGACCGGGCTGTTCGTTCCGGATCCGGGATGCTTCAGGTTCGACGGCGAACACGCGCTCGCCTACGTCCGATCGCGTCAGATCGAATTCTTCGACGAGGACGGCGAGTGGCAGAAGGGCGTGTCCGACGATCGGGCTCGGATCAGCCGCCAGCAGGACTTCATCGAACGGGTGGTCGACGAGCTGCTCGCCAATCGGCTGTCCCCCTCCGTCGTGCGAAGCCTGTTCGAGGCGAACCGTGAATTCGTCGTCACCGACGATCGCCTGACGGTGGACCGCCTGCTCGAGTTCGCCGGTGTCGTCCAGCAACTCGACTCCTCGTCGATCACGGCGTACCAGATCCAGGCGTCGGCGCGAACGATCGCCGGCAACTCCGTGCTCATCCCGCAGATCAGCGGACCGAACATGCAGGCGATCCTCGCGATCTTCCAGGGTCGCGCCACGCTCGCCGACGCGGTCGAGCAGGAGGACGACGAGTTCGCGGATGTTGCCGTTGCGACGACCGCACCGTTGCCAACGACGAGCACGACCACCACCACGACGACGGTGCCGACGACGACGGTGCTCGACCCCGACACCGGCGCGCCGGTCGTGTCCTCAGGCACCGAGACCTCGACGACGGCGGTCACGACGACCGCGGTCACGACGACGACCATCCCGCCGACCACCACGACCGAACCGACCGTGTTCGAAGCCGTTGAGGTCGAGGCCGAGGAGACCGTCTTCGGCATCGTCCCCGACGGCACCGTCCGCTGCCCCTGAGAACACTCGGGGTCAGAGTCACCCCGTTCTCGGAGAACACTCGGGGTCAGAGT
>JBCBDK010000075.1:0-1460 GCA_038529675.1 Actinomycetota bacterium | reverse complement strand
GAGAACACTCGGGGTCAGAGTCACCCCGTTCTCGGAGAACACTCGGGGTCAGAGTCACTGCGTTCTCGGGGACGCGAGGTGCGGCGGCGAGAACGGAGTGACTCCGACCCCAGGTGTTCTCACCGGGTGTGCGGCGGCGAGAACGGAGTGACTCTGACCCCGAACGTTCTCAGGTGTCGAGGACGTCGGTGAGGGCATTGACGATGTCGCTCGGGCCGGCAACGGTGCCGATGCGGGCGCCGACGGCGGCGGCGAATTCACGAGCCTCATCGTCCTCACCGTCGGGCGCCACGATGACCAGCTCGTCGAGCCGGCGCGCCACGTCGACAGGATCACCGGCTGGCCCGACCTCGGTCGACCGGCAATCCGAGAGCAGCACGGTGATCCGGCGCGACGCCGGGGACCGGCTCAGCTGTTCTCGCGCCGCATGAAGCGCACCTGCCACGTCGGTCGTGCCGAAGCCGCGCAGCGCGAGCACGGCATCGACCACCGCCTCCGTCGAGCGGGGGACGTCCTGCGACTTGGGGGCGATCACGTCCTTGCCGAACGACAGGACCGAGTAGTCCTCCGGAGCTCGGCAGGCGATTGCCGCCGCCGCCAGCGCCGAGGTCGCGAGCGGGCGTCCACCCATCGACCCACTCCGATCGACCACGAGGCAATACGCCGTGTCGGGCGTGGTCCAGGTTCGAACGAACAGCTCGTCGGGGTCGATCGCCGAGCGGGTCCCTCGCGCGTGGACGATCGCGTCGAGACTCGCATCGAGGTCGAGGTCACCGCCGTCGGGTCCGAACCGTTCGGTGTGCAGTCGACCCACGCCACGCGGGCGAGGAGGCCCCCGACGAGCGAGATCGAGGAACAGGCGGCCGGCGAGTCGCCGGGCGAGGTCGCGCAGCACCGGGTCGGTCGCTCCGGTGAGTTCGGCCAGCGTCGACAGCGTCTCGTCCGGGTCGCCGGACAGCGCCTGCTCGACCGCCTCCTCGTCCAGCTCGCCGACCTCGGGCGACATCTGCTCGAAGTCGGGGCGACGTGCCAGCTCGCGTCGAGAGGTGGACCGTCGCCGGGCGTCCGCCACCTCGTCGTCGGCGTCGTCACCCTCCTTCGCCGGCGGCGGCTGATTCAGTTGGAGGTCGTGGCCCCAGTCGGGGCGTTCACTTTTCCCTCGCGATCGCCCTCGCTGTCCGCAACGCGGCCGAACACCGCCTCCCAGAGCTCGCGCACGATGTCGTCGGCATCACGCCCCGACCCCTCCCGAAGACGGATCCGCCCGGACAGCGCCACCAGCGCAGCGTCGAGCGACACCGACGGCGACGCCGGCGTCAGGTCGCGCAACGCGCCGAGCGTCTGGGCAACCGAGACCATGTCGATCGCGCCCCGGACCGAGGATCCGATCCGGACGTCGCCGTGAATGCGGGTCGACCGCACGAGTTCGACCACCTTCGCAGACCAATTCGGGTCGGCCG
>JBCBDK010000074.1:9018-10566 GCA_038529675.1 Actinomycetota bacterium | reverse complement strand
CGGCCCGACATCGAAACCTTTCCCACCGTCGGGCCGGGCTCGGCGGCAGCGTTCGCCGACGTGATCATGGACGCTCGCATGGTGTTCTGGAACGGTCCGATGGGCATGTTCGAAGACGAGCGCTTCGCCGGCGGCACGCGCACCGTGGCGCAGGCGATGGCGGACACCAAGGCGTTCACCGTCGTCGGCGGCGGTGACTCCGCTGCTGCGCTCGCGCAGTTCAAGCTCGACGACGAGGTCGACCACGTCTCGACCGGTGGGGGAGCGAGCCTCGAGTTGCTCGAGCACGGCGACCTCCCCGGCCTCCAGGCACTTCGAGGAGCAGTTTCATGACCGTCCGCGTTCCGCTCATCTCCGGCAACTGGAAGATGAACCTCAACCACTTCGAGGCGATCCAGGTCGTGCAGAAGTTGCACTACCTCGTCCCAAAGGAGACGCTGCAGGACGTCGAGGTCTCGATCCATCCGCCGTTCACCGACATTCGATCGGTGCAGACGCTGATCGATGCCGAAGACTTCGAGTTCGAACTCGGGGCCCAACACTGCCACACCGATGACTCGGGTGCGTTCACGGGTGAGATCTCGCCGGGCTTCCTGGCCAAGCTCAACGTGAAGTACGTGATCTGCGGTCACAGCGAGCGGCGCGACATCTTCGGCGAGACCGACGAGATGGTCAACGCCAAGGTGAAGGCGATCATCAAGCACGGGATGACGCCGATCATGTGTTGCGGCGAGTCGCTCGAGATCCGCGAGGCCGGCGAGACCGAATCCCATGTGCTCGCGCAGGTCGAAGCCGGGCTGGCCGGCGTCTCGAACGAGCAGATCGCCTCGCTCGTGATCGCCTACGAGCCGATCTGGGCGATCGGGACCGGACGCACGGCGACCGCCGACGACGCCCAAACCGTCTGCGCGTCGATTCGCGCCAAGATCGTGGAACTCGCCGACTCGGCGACCGCCTCGGCCGTCCGCATCCAGTACGGGGGGTCGGTCAAGGCGGGCAATGCGACCGAGTTGATGTCACAGCCCGACGTCGACGGCGCCCTGGTCGGCGGCGCGAGCCTGGACCCCGACGAGTTCGCCCGTATCGTGCAATTCGGGGTGTGACCTGGTCTGTTGGAGCTCGAGGCGCGACGCTCGTCGCACCCGGGCCAGCGATTCCAGGATCTGTCAATCCGTCGGTTTCGTGAATCGAACGTTGACACACTCGAAACACGAGCGCCTACCAACCGGTATCGATCGCTGCTAGCTTTCGGTTCCGCTGGTCCACCGGGGAGGGGCCCAGCAACTCGGTACGAGCCGAGCCGACATGGTCTGAACGCCGCACGCCCTGACCGGTGCGCGGGCGGTTCCTGTGTCACACAGCCTCCCGTCGAACAGTCCAAGGAGGACAACCACGTGAACACCACACGACGGGGCCACAAGTTCATCGCAGCCATGGCTGCCGGTGCACTCGTCTTGGCCGCCTGCGGTAGTGACGACGAACCTGCGGCGGAGGACGACGCTCCCGCCGAAGACGACGCACCTGCCGAAGATGACGAGCCCGCTGACG
>JBCBDK010000074.1:0-8918 GCA_038529675.1 Actinomycetota bacterium | reverse complement strand
AGGAGCCCGCTGACGAGCCCGACGACGAGCCTGCCGACGAGGAGCCCGCTGACGAGCCCGACGACGAGCCTGCCGACGAGGAGCCCGCTGACGAACCCGCTGACGAGCCGTCTGGCCAGGGCGTGTCGTACGGCAACGCTCAGGAGTTCTCGAACTACAACAACGGTCTGGCATCGAGCAACTCGGTGAAGAACACGATCGTGCTGACCGAGGTCCTGCCGTCGCCGTTCAACTTCGCCGGCCCCGCCGGTGAGCTTGCGCTCGACGAAGAACTCATGGACGCGGTCAACGTCGTCTCCGACGACCCGCAGGTCATCGAGTACGTCGTCAACGCCGCCGCCGCGTGGTCCGACGGTGATCCGATCGACTGCAACGACTTCCACTTCGCGTGGGCGTCGAGCAACGGCACGATCAAGCAGCTCGACGACGAGGGCAACCCCGTCATCGACGAGGAGTCCGAGGCCGAGGTCAACCTCTACGAGGTCGCCGGTACCGGTGGCTACGAGGACATCACGTCGGTTGAGTGCTCGGATGACGGCAAGACCATCACCACCACCTACGAGACCGTGTACGCCGACTGGCGTGCACTGTTCACCAGCCTGCTGCCCGCCCACGTCATCGAAGCTGCCGCAGGCGCCGAGCCCGGTGGCTCGATCGCCGCACACGCCGACGTCGAGGGCAACCGTGACGCCGTCGAGGCGATGGCGGACTTCTTCAACAACGGTTGGACCGTGAACCCCGGCGAGGTCAAGCCCGACATCATGCTGTCGGGTGGCAAGATGGCCATCGACTCGTGGGAGGCCGGCTCGAGCCTCACGCTGGTTCCGAACCCGGAGTACTGGGGCACGCCGGCCAACGGCCCGGTGACCCTGCGGTACATCGCTGAAGAGGCACAGGCACAGGCGCTCGCCAACGCCGAGATCAACGCCATGGACCCGCAGCCGACGCCGGACCTCCTGGCGCAGCTGAACGGCCTGGACGGTGTGACGGTCGAGACGGGCAACCAGTACGTCTGGGAGCACTTCGACTTCAACTTCACCAACGAGGCACTCGCCATCCGTGAGGTTCGCGAGGCGTTCGCGCTCTGCCTGCCCCGTCAGCAGATCGTCCAGAACCTGATCCAGCCGCTCGTGCCCGAGGCCGAGGTGCTGAACAGCCGCACGATCCAGGAGTTCGAGGCGGCCTACGTCGACAACTCCGGTGGCCTGTACGACGAGGTCGACCTCGCTCGTTCCCAGGAGCTGCTCGACGAGTCGGGTGTCGCCCAGCCGGTCGACATCCGCATCGGCTGGTTCGACAACGGTGGTAACCAGCGTCGTACCGACCAGGTCGCGCTGACGATCGCCAGCTGCAACCAGGTCGAGGGCTTCAACGTCATCGATGCCGGCTCGGAGACCTTCTTCGACGTCGAGCTGTCGGCAGGCGACTGGGACGTGGCGATGTTCGCCTGGGCCGGTAGCCCGCTGAAGAGCGGCCAGGACGCCCTCTACTCGAGCGACGGCGGCGTGAACTTCACTGGCTACGCCAACCCGGCGGTCGACGAGGTTGCTGCAGCGATCAACGCCGAGCTGGACGCTGACGCCCAGCTCGCGCTGTCCAACGAACTCGACGTGCTCCTCTGGGAGGATCTCGTGACGATCCCGGTCTTCAGCTTCCCCGGTGTCGCTGCCTGGTCGTCGAACGTCGAGAGCGTGGTCTACAACCCGTCGAACAACGGTCTCATGTGGAACGCCGCCTCGTGGCAGGCCACCTGAGTCTGACTCGGTAACGACAACATCTGAATGAGGTGACGACGCCGGGCTGGTTCGCCGGCCCGGCGTCGTCACCTATTCTCACCACCACTCATGTTCTTCTTCATCGTTCGCCGGCTGCTGATCTCGATCCCGATCCTGCTGGCGTCGACCCTGCTCTCGTTCTTCCTCGTCACCATCTCCGGTGACCCCCTCGCCGAGCTGCGCCTGTCGCGCGACCCGAACGTGGAGCAGCAGATCGAGACGTTGCGTCGTCTCCTCGATCTCGACAAACCCTTCTTCGAGCGCTACGTCGCCTGGCTCGGCGGCATCGTCCGACTCGACTTCGGCCAGAATCGCGACGGCCAGGACGTCTGGGCCCTGCTCACGGCTGCGATGGGCACCACGTTCCGACTGGTGATCCTGGCGACGATCGCCTCGATCCTGCTCGGCGTCGGCGTCGGAATCGTGACCGCCGTGCGGCAGTACAGCGCACTCGACTACGCCTCGACCTTCTCGGCGTTCCTCTTCTTCTCACTCCCGGTGTTCTGGCTCGCCGTCATGCTCAAGGAGTTCGGCGCCATCCGGTTCAACGACTATCTGTCCGCGCCGGGCTTCTCGGCAACGGGCATCGTGCTGCTGTCGGTGATCGGCGGTCTGTTCGCGGCCGGCCTCGCAGGCCGACAACGACAACGCAAGGTGATCGCGTTCGTGGCGGTGGCCATTGCGTCTGCGACGATTCTTGCCGTTCTCGACTCGACCGACTGGATGCTCAATCCGGGGTTGTCCGTGCCGGTGATCGCGGTGCTGGCGGTCGGTGCGGGTGTGCTGTCCGCTGCGACCTTCGCTCCGCTGGAGACCCGCAACGTCGTCATCGCCGGCGTCGTATCCGCGGTGGTCGGCGTCGTCGTGACCGTCGTGCTCGACTCCTACATCCAGGACATGAACTGGTGGCGGCTGTTCTTCCTACTCGTCGCTGCGCTGACGACGGGGGGAATCGTCGGCGCCGTCGTCGGCGGCGAGATCGACCGTCGCCCGGCCGTGCGCGCCGGGATGTCGGCCACGTTCCTCGTCGGTGCGATCGTGGTGGTCGATCGATTCCTGTCGGCATGGACGCCGGGACGCACCGTCGCCACCATCGGCCCCCGAACCCCGAACCTCGACGCTCCGTTCTGGGAGACGATGGTCGACTACGCCGGCCACCAGATCCTGCCGTCGCTCGCGCTTGCACTCATCGGGTTCGCCACCTTCATGCGATTCACCCGTTCGTCGATGCTCGACACCCTCAAGTCCGATTATGTCCGCACGGCGAAGGCCAAGGGACTGCCGGCGACGCAGGTCGTGATGCGCCATGCGTTCCGCACCGCATTGATTCCGGTCATGACCGTGGTGGCGATCAGCTTCGCCACGGTGATCGAGGGTGCGGTCATCACCGAGCGCGTCTTCGGTTGGTCGGGGATGGGCACGTTGTTCATCGACGGCCTCGCGGATCGAGACCCGTATCCGATCATGGGCTTCCTGGTCGTCACGTCGATCTCGATCATCGTGCTGAACATGCTCGCCGACATCATGTACGCCTACCTCGACCCGAGGATCCGACGATGACGATCGAAGATCAGACCACGACGCCATCGAGCGAACTGCTCGGCAGGGGTGCCACCGGGCAGTCGCTCGCCGAGTCAGGGAGCGAGCTCGATGAGATCGCGCTCACCGAGGGCCGCGACCGCGAGTTCACGGTCGAGGCCAAGACGCAGCGTCAGCTGGTCATGCGCCGTTTCTTCCGGCACCGTCTGGCGATGATCAGCATGACGATCCTGTTGATCGTGGTACTCATCGCGTTCGTCGGGCTGCCGATCTACGGCAAGTCGCCGACCGATCCGGGCCTGCTCGAGAACGGCGGTCGACCGACGCTCGACGCGATCCCGTGGATCGACGGCGACGGATTCGCGTGGGGCTCCGCGCCGTTCGGACAGGACAACATCGGTCGTGACTATCTGGCCGTCACGCTCCGCGGGGCACAGCAGAGCCTGCTCATCGCCGGTGTGGCCGGCCTCCTCGCGACGTTCATCGGCACCGTCGTCGGTGGTCTCGCCGGGTACTACCGGGGCTGGCTCGATGCGGCGTTGATGCGTTTCGTCGACGTGCTGTTCACCATCCCGCTGCTCGTGGTGGCGGCGGTGATCGGCCGACGGATCGAGAGCAACAGCTTCCTCGTGCTTGCGCTCATCATCGCGTTGGCGTCCTGGTACACCACGTCTCGCATCATCCGAGCGGAGTTCATGTCGCTCCGTGAGAAGGAGTTCGTCGAAGCGGCAGAGGCGATGGGGGCGACGAACGCCCGAATCATGTGGAAGCACATCCTGCCCAACGTCGTCGGCTCGGTGATCGTCACCGCCACGTTGTTGATCTCTGCCGCGATCCTCGTCGAGACCGCCCTGGCATTCCTCGGGTTCGGGTCCGGGCTCTCGCTGGGGAAACAGGTGTCCGACTACCAGACGGCGTTCAACACACGACCCTGGCTCTTCTGGTGGCCGGGGATGTTCATCGTCCTGATCGCCTTGTGCATCAACTTCATCGGTGACGGACTACGAGACGCGTTCGATCCGAAGCAGACGCGGGTCCGTCAGTGAGCCTCGCCACCGAGGGCGGCGAACAGCCGTCGGCCGACGTGCTGCTGGACGTCCGGGATCTCAACGTCACCTTCCCGTCGGAGGACGGCGACGTCCGCGCCGTGCGCGGCGTGAGCTACCGGGTTCGGCGCGGCGAGGTCTTCGGCATCGTCGGCGAGTCCGGATCCGGCAAGTCGGTCTCCACGATGGCGCTGATGGGGCTGCTCCCGCCCACAGCCCGCATCACCGGCAGCGCCACGTACCTGGGCGATCAACTCCTCGGTCGGCGCGACCGCGACGTCCGCAAGTACCGCGGGAACAACATCTCGATGATCTTCCAGGATCCGATGACGTCGCTGAACCCGGTCTACACGATCGGCCAGCAACTCGGTGAGATCGTCCGAGCCCACTACCGGATCTCGCCGAAGGAGGCCAAGGGTCGAGCGATCGACGCGCTCGATCTCGTCGGCATCCCCCAGGCGAGGCGTCGAGCCGACTCGTATCCGCACGAGTTCTCGGGCGGCATGCGCCAGCGCGTCATGATCGCGATGGCGATGATGAACGACCCCGACATCATCATCGCCGACGAACCGACCACTGCACTCGACGTGACCGTGCAGGCGCAGGTCCTCGAGACGCTGATGTCGGTAAAGGATCGGCTGAACGCCGCGATCATCCTCATCACGCATGACCTCGGGGTCATCGCCGGTACCGCGGACAGTGTCGCGGTGATGTACGGCGGCCGCTTCGTCGAACGGGGCAGCGTCGACCAGATCTTCGGGGCGCCACGGATGCCGTACACGCTTGGTCTGCTGGCGTCGATCCCGTCGCTCGACCAGGACGAAGATGAGCTCACGCCCATTCCGGGTACGCCGCCGAGCCTCGTCAACCAGCCCGAAGGGTGCCCGTTCGAGCCTCGTTGCAGCATGGCCGCCCTGGTGTGCCAGGAGTCGGAGCCGTCACTCGAGTCGACCGATCATCCCGGCCATCAGGCTGCGTGTCATCGCTGGGAAGACGTCATGAAGATGGCCACCGACCCCTCGCTGTCGGAGGTTCCGGGCTGATGGCGCTCGTCGAGGTCAAGGACCTGGTCAAGCACTTCCCGATCCGCTCGGGCGGCCTCGTCCGCCGGGAGGTCGGCCAGGTGCAGGCGGTGTCCGGGCTCACGTTCGACATCGCGGAGGGCGAGACCCTGGGGCTCGTCGGTGAGTCCGGCTCGGGCAAGAGCACCTGCGGTCGAGCGGTGCTCCAGCTCCACGAGCCGACGTCCGGTTCGGTCATCTACGACGGTCGAGAGCTCGTCGGGTTGGACAAGAAGGAGCTGCGCGATCTCCGTCAGCAGATCCAGATGGTCTTCCAGGACCCGTATGCGTCGCTGAACCCGAAGATGCCGGTGAACGACATCGTCGCCGAACCGCTCGTGATCCATCGTGGGTTCAGCGGCAGTGAGCGCCAGGAGAAGGTCGCCGATCTGCTGCGCGACGTCGGTCTGCGGCCGGAGCACGGCAACCGCTATCCGCACGAGTTCTCCGGTGGGCAGCGCCAGCGCATCGGGATCGCCCGATCGCTCGCACTCGACCCTGGCTTCATCGTGCTGGACGAGCCGGTGTCGGCACTCGACGTGAGCGTCCAGGCCGGCGTGATCAACCTGCTGCGGCGTCTCCAGGACGAACGCAACATCGCCTATCTGTTCATCGCGCACGACCTGTCGGTGGTCCGCCACGTGTCGCAGCGTGTTGCGGTGATGTATCTGGGCAAGATCGTCGAGATCGGCGACAAGGCCCCGATGTACGCAACGCCAGCGCACCCGTACACGAGGGCCCTCATGTCGGCCGTTCCTGTTGCCGACCCGGTGAAGGAACGCACCCGCGAGCGCATCACGCTCGAAGGCGACGTGCCGTCTCCTGTCGACCCGCCGAGCGGATGCAGGTTCCGGACCCGGTGCTGGCGCGCCAGCGACATCTGTGCCACCACCGAGCCGGAGCTGGCCGAGTACGTACCCGGGTTGCTGACCGCGTGCCACCATCCGATCGGACCGGACGAGGACATCACGTCCGTCGACGTCGTCAGCCGCACGGCTGCCTCCGTGAGCGCCTGATCGGCACGGTCGCCCATGGCCGGAACCGAGCGGTCGGCGTCCGGAGCGATCGCTCCCGGTGAGTACGAGTCGGTGACGCTGCACTCGTCGTGGCTCGGCATCGGGTTCGCCGGCGCCGGCGCGTTCATCCTTGTCGCCATCGCAGTGTTGGTGCTGGCGTCGAACGGCGTCGGCGTGGTCTCGGTCGTCATTGCGGCGATCGCCGCGGCGACTGCCGGGGCAGTGCTGTTCGACATGCCGATCGCTACGACCTTCGACGCCGAGGGAGCCCTTCGACGAACGCCGATCCGTCGGCATCGGATCAGGTGGGAGTCGATCACCCGACTCGCGCGGAACCGGTCGGTGCTGCTGCGCCGCCGCACCGGTGGGTTGGTCGCATCGTTGAGCCCGGTCCGCCAGGTGATGCTGGTCGACCGGATGGAGGGCAACCAGGAGCACCATGCCCTCCGTCAGGTGATCCCCCTCGAGGACCGCCCGCTGCTCGAGGGCGTCGACGAGCCACCGCTCGACCGGCGGCCGACCTGGCTCGACCGACGCAAGAAATGGCGCCCACCGTCCGCACCTTGAGTCGTTCAGCCCGTTGCGGTCGGCGCATCGCCGTCGCCGGCGGCGTCGCGCGCAGCGTCGATCTTCGCGGTCGTCAGCTTCGGGGCGGCGAACGCGAACAGGACGACGTGGAGCGCACCGGCGATGAAGAACGGCATTCGCAGTGAGAGCTCGCGGTCGCCGAGTGCGTCGGTGACTGCGACGATCCCGCCGCCGAGCAGGGACCCGATCGGCATCATGCCCCAAGCGAAGAAGCGGTAGACGCTGTTCACCCGGCCGAGGAGCTGGTCGGGGATGATCGTCTGGCGCAGGCTCACCGTGATGACGTTCCAGAGCACCGCGAGCAGCGTGTAGACGGCGAACATGATCATCGGGCCGATCCACGAGTTGAATAGGCCGATCGCGAAGGTGGTGGTGGCGCCGCCGAGCAGCGTGAGCCACAGCGATGGGCCGGATCCGATCCGCTTGGCGATGTTCGAGGCGGTCCAGCCACCGACGATCCCCCCGATCGCGCCGCCGAAGTTCATGATCGCGAACTCGGTGGGACTCGTCTCCAGGACCTCCTGGGCGAAGAGGACGAGGACGGCGAACGACATCATCCCGAGGGCGTTCAGGACGCCGAGGATGATCGCCATCGGTCGGAGGAGTTCGTGCTGCCAGAGCCAGGAGAAGCCGGCCTTCAGTTCGGCCTTCCAGTCGGGTGTCGCCGGTTCCGCTGCCGGCTGACCGGTCGCCGGCGCCGAGGTCGTCGTGTGGCGATCGGCGACCGCCGCAGGGATCGCCGCGACGAGGAGCGCCGACACGAGGAAGGTCGCCGCATCGACGTAGAACGGCAGCGAGAAGGCGACGGCCAGGAGGAGGGCCGCGAGCGGCGGACCGGCGAACGTGTTGGCGACCTGCTCGGTGCTCCACAGCCGGCCGTTCGCCTTCTCCAGGTTGTCCTTGTGGACGATGGAGGGCATGAAGGTCTGCGCTGCGTTGTCGTAGAAGACCTCGGCGATGCCGAGGAGCAGGGTCGCCACGATGATGGCGACGTAGAGGGCCGCGTCGTCGATCGCTGCGGCAGCATCGGCGGACAGCTCATCGGGCCCCGGGAGCGCGTCCTGCTTGCCCAACACGACGAACGCGATCCCGAGGGTGAGTACGAAGCGGGCGGCGTTGGCCCGGATCATCAGGGTGCGGCGTGACATGCGGTCGGTGATCACGCCGGCGGGGAGGCTGAACACGAGCCAGGGGAGACGTTGCACGACGGCGACGAGCGCGATCAGGAGCGGATTGCGGGTGACGGCCGATGCCAGCCACGGGTAGGCGATGGCGCCGATGCCGTCGCCGAGGTTGGAGATGGTGCTGGCCCCGAACAGCTTGAAGTAGTTCGCTCCGAGCCGGTCGGTGGGCGGGCCGTCGGCGGCGGGCGACGAGCCGGTCGAGGGCGCCGCCGCGCTCGTCCCGTCGGCCTTGGTCGCATCGGTGGCGTCGGTGGCGTCCGTCGACATCGAAGCCGAGTCTGGCAGATCAGGTCGGCACGCCGGATGGAGGAATGTCGGAAGGGGGTGTGCCGGATGGAGGTCTGGCGGCCGGGTCTGCCGGTAGCCTCTGCGGGGTGCGTGACGTTCTCACCTGGGTGACCCTCGTCCTCAACATCGCCGCCATGATCGGCCTCATCGCAGGCATCCTGATGCATTCGGGTCGGGGCGGCGGTCTGTCCGACATGTTCGGCGGCGGCAGCGGTGCTGCGCTGGGCTCGACGGCGGCAGAGCGGAACCTGAACCGCATCACGTTCGTCCTCGCCCTGGTCTGGATCTTCACGCTGCTCGCGTACTCGTTCTTCCTCCAGAGCACGTGACGGCCCGCTCGGGAACGAGCGTGGCAGTCGGCCTCCACGGGGCTAGAGTTCACGCCCCACCACGTCGGAGTGGCGGAATTGGCAGACGCGCT
>JBCBDK010000073.1:0-10601 GCA_038529675.1 Actinomycetota bacterium | reverse complement strand
GCCGCACGCGTCGCGAGGAGGAAGCGGAGCGGACGACGAGGGAGCCGCCAGGAGCCACGAACTCGTGATGGCGCATCACGGGTCGCTGGCGCGTGAGCAGCGGGTCGTGATCGAGGACCGGCTGAAGCGGGGCGACCTGCGGGCGATCGTTGCCACGTCGTCGCTCGAGCTCGGCATCGACATGGGCGCGGTCGACCTCGTCATTCAGGTGGAGTCGCCAGGTGCGGTGTCGCGTGGCCTGCAGCGGATCGGCCGAGCCGGTCACCAGGTCGGCGAACCCTCCAAGGGTTCGATCTTCCCGAAGCACCGAGGTGACCTGCTCGAGGCGGCGGTCGTCACGCGGCGCATGCTCGACGGCCACATCGAGACCAGCCGCTACCTCCGCAACCCGCTCGATGTCCTCGCCCAACAGATCGTCGCCCACGTCGCCGCCGTCGAGGAGTGCTCGGTGGGCGAGGTGGCTGCACTGGTTCGCCGGTGCGCCAACTTCGGCGAGATCTCCGACGAGCTGCTGAGCAACGTGCTCGACCTGCTCGCCGGCCGCTACCCGTCCGAGGAGTTCTCCGAGCTGCGGCCGCGGATCGTGTGGGATCGCGTGAACGACCGCATCCGCGCCCGCGACGGATCCAAGCGCCTCGCGGTCACGTCGGGCGGCACCATCCCCGACCGCGGCCTGTTCGGTGTGTTCCTGCCCGACGGCACCCGCGTCGGCGAGCTCGACGAGGAGATGGTGTACGAGTCGCGGCCCGGCGAGACGTTCCTGCTCGGTGCCTCGACCTGGCGGATCGAGGACATCACCTACGAGCGCGTCACGGTGTCGCCGGCTCCCGGCCAACCGGGGAAGATGCCGTTCTGGCACGGCGATCGGCCAGGTCGGCCGCTGGAGTTGGGCCGAGGTCTCGGTCAATTCGTGCGCGAGGTGCGCGAGCTCGGCAACGACGCTGCCGTCGAGCAGCTGATGGGCGACTACGCGCTCGATGCGTTCGCCGCCAACAACCTCGTGCAGTACCTCGACGAGCAGGCCGAGGCGACCGGGGCCGTGCCCGACGATCGGACCGTCGTGATCGAGCGGTTCCGCGACGAGATCGGTGACTGGCGGGTGTGCGTCCTGACGCCGTTCGGCACCCCGGTCCACGCGCCGTGGGCGATGGCGATCGAGCGGCAGCTGATCGACCGGTACGACATCCCCGTCGAGACGATGTGGGGCGACGACGGCATCGTCATCCGGCTCCCCGAGTCGGCCGACGAGCTCCCGGTCGAGTCGCTGCTGATCGAACCGGAGGACATCGACGAACTCGTCGTCTCCACACTCCCGCAGACCGCCTTGTTCTCGGCTCGGTTCCGGGAGTGCGCCGGACGGGCGCTGCTGCTGCCCCGTCGGCGGCCCGATCGACGAACACCGCTGTGGCAGCAACGCCAGCGTGCGGCCGACCTGCTGGCGGTGGCGTCGAAGTTCCCGACGTTCCCGATCCTGCTCGAGGCGTCACGCGAGTGCCTGCAGGACGTGTTCGACGTTCCAGCGCTGCGCGAGGTGCTCGGCCAGCTGCGGTCGCGCCATCTCCGGGTGGTGAGCGTGGACACGCAGAAGGCCAGCCCGATGGCGTCGAGCCTGCTGTTCAACTGGATCGCCGCGTACATGTACGAGGGCGATGCTCCGCTCGCCGAGCGTCGAGCCGCTGCGCTCGCGCTCGACCGCGACCTGCTGCGCGATCTGCTCGGGGCGGAGGAGCTGCGCGAGCTGCTCGACCCCGAGGTGCTCGCCGACGTCGAACTCGAGCTCCAGTGCCTGACCGAGGGGCGGCGCGCTCGCTCGACCGACGAGTTGCACGACGTGTTGCGCAAGGTGGGCGACCTGTCGCCGGCCGAGATCGACCTGCGCTGCGCATCCCCCTCGGTGTCAGACACACACGGGGATCGTTCTCCACAGGGCACCTCACCGGCTCGGGTGTGGATCGAGCAGCTGCTCGCCGAGAAGCGGGCGATGGAGATCGGTATCGGTGGCGAGCAGCGCATCGCCGCCGCCGAGGACGCTGCCCGATATCGCGACGGCCTCGGCGTCGCGATCCCGCTCGGCCTGCCCACCGCGTTCACCGATCCGGTGGCGCGGCCGCTGGAGGAGCTGGTCGGTCGGTTTGCACGGACGCACGGCCCGTTCGTCACCGCCGACGTCGCCCGCCGATTCGACGCGCCACCCGAGCGTGTGGCGGGCGCACTCGCTGCGCTCGAAGGGGAGGAGCGGTTGGTCGTCGGCGAGTTCCGGCCCGACGGCGTCACCCGAGAGTTCTGCGATGTCGACGTGCTCCGCCAACTCCGTCGACGCTCCCTGGCCGCGCTCCGGCGAGAGGTCGAGCCGGTCGAGCAGGAGGCGCTCGCCCGGTTCCTCCCCACATGGCACGGCATCCCCGCACAGCGACGCGGCGCCGAGGCACTCGTCGAGACGCTCGGCGTGCTGTCCGGCGCTGCACTGGTGGCGTCCACGATCGAGGCCGACGTGCTGCCGGCGCGGGTGCGCGACTACCGGCCGTCGATGCTCGACGAGCTCTGCACGGCCGGCGAGGTCATCTGGGTCGGCGCCGGCGCCGTCGGCGCCCGGGATGGCCGGATCCGACTCGTCTTCGCCGATCAGCTCGGGCTTCTCGCGCCGGGGTGGGAGGAACGCGAGCCCCCCGACGGTGCGCTCCACGATGCGATCCGCACACTGCTCGCCGAACGAGGCGCCAGCTTCTGGAACGGGATCCGAGCGGCGGCGCCCGGGTCCACCGACGAGGAGTTGCTCGCTGCGCTGTGGGATCTCGTGTGGGCCGGCGAGGTCACCAACGACTCACTCGCCCCGCTTCGGGCCGTGGTGGCGGGTGCGAAGGCGTCGCCGAAGTCGTCGACCTCGCGGTCGCGCAGCGGGCGGCCGCGTCCGGGGCGACTCAACCGGATCGGCCCACCCGCGGGGCAGGGCCGATGGAGCCTCGTCGCCCCCTTGCTCGAACCCGCGCCGCACCCGACCGAGGCGTCGCATGCGCACGCGCTGCAGATGGTCGAGCGCTACGGTGTCGTCACCCGAGAGGCGGTCCTCGCCGAAGGGTTGGCCGGCGGATTCACCAACGTCTACGGCGTCCTGAAGGTCCTGGAGGAACGCGGTCAGGTCCGCCGCGGCTACTTCGTCGACGGGCTCGGCGCAGCTCAGTTCGCGTTGCCCGGTGCCGTCGACCGACTCCGCTCCGCACGCGACACGCCCGACCCCGAACTGCATCCGAACGACGTTCCCGACCCCATCGTGCTCGCCTCCACCGACCCGGCTCAGCCGTACGGTGCAGCGCTCCCGTGGCCCGACACGCCCGGGCGGCCGGCGCGTTCCGCGTCGTCGCTCGTGGTCGTGCGTGCCGGGCGGCCACTCGTCTGGTACGACCGGCGGGGACACCACGTGGTCACGTTCCCGAGCGCACTCGAGGACTCGTCGTGGGCGAGGGCGCTGGCTGGTCTCGTCGATCAGAGCCGAGCGAAGTCGGTCGAGGTCCGCAAGGTCAACGGCGAGGCGCTGCTCGGCGAGTCGGTGCCAGCGGGATTCGTCGACCTGCTCCGAGCCGCCGGGTTCGCCGACGGCTACCGAGGCATGACCATCCGTCGCTGAGGCGGCCGGCCGGACGGCTCCCGTCGGTTGCGTCGGAGCCGGCGAGATCAGAGCCGGGCAAGGCGGTTGCGGCCGTGGGTCTTGGCGGCGTAGAGCGCCCGGTCGGCGTCGCGGACGAGTTGTTCGACGTCGGCGGCATGCCCGGCGGCGAGGCCGAGCGAGACGGTGATGTCCGCCTCGGTTCCGTCCGGCAGCGGCACCCGATCGTCCTCGATCGCAGCGCGAACCCGCTCGCCGACCTCGTCCGCCTCCGCGTGCTCGGTGTCGGGCAGCAGCACGCAGAATTCCTCACCGCCGTAGCGGTACGGGAGATCGTTCGTCCGAACGTTGCGGGAGATCACTTCGGCGACACGTCGCAGCACGTCGTCGCCGACAGCATGCCCGTGGGCGTCGTTGATCTGCTTGAAGTGGTCGACGTCGATCATCAGCAGCGCGGTCGGGCGCGCTCCGTTGCGTGCGGTGTCGAGGAGGTCGCTGTCGAGGCGGCGGCGGTTGTGGAGACCCGTCAGACCGTCGGTGAACGCGATGTCGGCCAGCCGGTTGCTCCGTCCGCTTCGGCGCATGGCGACCGCGGCAAGCGCCACCGCCAGGAGCGCGATCGCACCGAACACGAGCGTCGTGGGGTCGACGCCGCCATCATCCGCTGCGGTCGGCTCGGTCGTGTCGGTGGCAGTCGGTGCGTCGCCGGACGTGTTCGGCGATGGGGACGCAGCGCCGGGTCGTGATGCGGGCGACGATGGTGGCGGGGTCGGGAGCCCGCCGTTCGGCGTCGGGAGTTCGATCTGGTCCAGGTCGATGCCCACCTCGGGCAGCTGATAGCCGGCCTCGTCGAGTCGAGCCATCATCATGGCCAGCACCTGGTCGTACGACTCGACCGGTGGCAGCTGAGCACCGCCATCGATCGGGAGCGGGCCGAGCACGGCGCGAGCCTCGGGGGAGATGCCGATTCGTCGATGGTCGAGCACTTCGAGAATCGCCACACCGTCGGCGTCGATCACGTCCATGAACGCCAGGTCGGCGGCGCTCGCAGTCGACACGGCCGACACCGTCGAAACGAGGTCTCGCTCGACAACGACCTGGTCGAAGGCCATCAGCAACGGCTCGAGACCCGACGCGTCGAGCAGCAGCCAGACGAACGAGAGTTGCTCGTCGTCGCGAGCGTCCACCGCGTGCCATCCGGCAGCCGGCAACCAGTGGCCACCGTTCCGGAGCTCTTCAGCAGCAGCCTCGTAGCCGTCGTCGTCGTCGGCGCGGAGCGCCTCGAGGACGTCGGTCAGCACATCGACCGTCTCGATCTCCGACGGAGCAGCACTGACGTCGCTCCCGGGAATCGCCAGCGTCGCCGTCGCCATCAGTGCGGCGCCGAACACCCGAATCACGAACCGACCCATCGAACACGGATCGGCAGATGCTGACGCGATCTTGAGGAGCGACGCGCGTCAGCTTGGGGCGACGGACGTGTCGGGGACCCAGTTGCCGTGGAATCCGAACGGCACGCGCTGGGGGAGTGCGATCGTGGCCACCGGCTCGGCGGTGAAGTCCTCGGCGTCGATGACGTGGAGCTCGGAGGCGTCGGTGCCGGCGTCGTAGACCACGGTGAGGATCCAGCCGGCATCTTCGCCGCCGTCGGAGTCGACGCCGTCACCTTTCGGCACGAACACCGGCTCCGCGCCGCCTCGCCCCGGGCCGAACGAGTGTGCCTGCGTCGAGCCGGTCGTGACGTCGATCTTCAAGATGTCGCCGTGCAGGTTCGCTTCGTCGGGGCTGACGGTCGAGGTGTACCCCCACCGGTAGTCGCGCAGGCCGACCCGGGGGTTGTGCCGGGGGAACTCCTGAGGCCGGTCGTCGAGACGCGCCTCGCGTACTCGCTCGGCGACCGGATCGATCACCCAGCGGTCGAGCGTCGGCAGATGGTCGCCGAACGGGCCGAGTCGGTCCTCGGTCATGATCGCGTCGTACCGGCACACGTCGACCACGACGGTGCCGTCGTCGGCGTCGAACGCGTTCATCGGGTGGAACACGTAGCAAGGGTCCACGTCGCACCAGACGATGTCGTCGGCGGTGCCGTCGCGTGGGAGCAGCCCGACTCGTCCCGGCCGTTCGGGCTGCCACTTGAAGGGGAAGGGGTAGCCCGCAGCGAACACGTCGAGATCGACCGTGACCGACAGGTCGTAGATCACGGCGTACTTCTCGGTGATCGACATGTCGTGCATCATCGGCATGTCCGACACGGGGATCGCGAGCTGCTTGGAGACGTGACCGTCGGCGCCGACGACGGTGTAGTTGACGTGGTCGATCAGGTCGGGCCAGTGGTAGTTCATCGAGTGCAGCTCGCCGGTCGACGGGTCGTACTTCGGGTGCGCGGTGAACGGCCCGTCGAGGGTGCCGTCGAACCGGTTCGGGCCGAGCGAGTCGAGGTCGTAGGTCAACTCGATCGGCGGGTTCCCGCCTTCGACCATCGCCCACGTGCGTCCGGCGAAGCCGCCGACGTTGGTGTTGGCGCCGAACTCGCCGCGTCCACGGGCTGCCTCGTCGAGCACCCATCGATTCCGGTACCACTCGGCCCTGCCCCCGCCCAGCCGCACGCCGTGAACCATGCCGGCACCGAGGAACCAGTGGTGCTTCATCGGGTCGGCGATCGAGTCCTGCTCTGGATTGGGCCCGTTGCGAAGCCAGCGGCCCTCGAGGTCGGCCGGGATCGAGCCGGTGAAGGGCAGGTCGAACGCCGTGACCTCCTCGGTGACGGGGGCGCAGTTGCCGGCGAGGTAGCGGTTGTCGTTCGGGCGGCGACGGGGGAGGTCGTCGGCGCGACCCGTCGGTTCGGCGAGATCGGTCATGGATGTCAGTGAACCCGTTTGGTGAACACATGTCAACTGTCGTGTGTGCCGGGCTTGACGAAGACATACTGAGTAGGCATACTCGGTATCTATGGCAGTGCGAGAAGGGCTGTTGGCCCTCCTGCAGGACGAACCCCGCTACGGGTACCAACTCAAGACCGAGTTCGAGTCCGCGACGGGCGGCGTGTGGCCGCTCAACGTCGGGCAGGTGTACACCACACTCGACCGGCTCGAGCGCGACGGACTCGTCGGGGTCGAGCACGTCGACGACCAGAAGCGCTATGCGCTCACCGACGGCGGGCGCGACGCGCTCGGCTCGTGGTGGGATGCGGTGCCGGCCGACGATCCGCCCCCACGCGACGAGCTCATGCTCAAGGTGCTGATGGCGATCGAGAAGGGCCACGACCACGCGTTGCGCGTCGTGACGCACCAGCGAACCGCACTCACCGCGCTCTTGCGCGACCGACGCCGCCAACGCGCGACTGCCGAAGGGACGGGTGGCGACCTCGCCCCGGCGCTCGTCACGGAAGCGCTCATCGTCCGCGCCGAAGCTGACCTCCGCTGGCTCGACCAGTGCGAGGCGCGCGTGATGAGCGCTGCCGCCGAGGCAACCACCCGATCGAGCGACCGCACCAACGGAGGGTCCCGATGACCATGACCACAACGCACGAGTACGTACCCTCGTCCGGCACCCCAGCTGCGATGATCGAGTTCCGCGCCGTGACCAAGACGTTCGGCGACGGCCCGTCCTCGGTCCGAGCGCTCGTCGACGTGGACCTCGTGATTCCGGCAGGTGAGTTCGTCACCGTGATGGGCCCGTCGGGATGCGGGAAGTCGACACTGCTCCATCTCGTCGGCGCGATCGAGGTGCCCACCGCGGGGGTTGTCGCCGTCGGCGGTGCCGACGTCGCCGGCCTTCCCCTCGAGGACCAGGCACGGCTGCGCCGAGTCGACATCGGGTACGTGTTCCAATCACTCAACCTCATCCCATCGCTCAGTGCGGCGGAGAACGTGATGCTGCCGCTCGAACTCGACGGCGAGACACCGCGGGCGGCGCGCACGGCCGCCGAGGCCGCACTCGCACAGGTCGGCATCGACCACGAGATCGACCGAGCCCCCGACGAGTTCTCCGGCGGGCAGCGCCAACGGATCGCCATCGCACGGGCAATCGTCGGTGATCGCAGGATCCTGCTCGCCGACGAGCCGACGGGGGCGCTCGACACCGCGACCGGCGACGGCGTCGTCGAGTTGCTCGCCCGGCTCTCGAACGAGCATGGCGTGACGGTGCTGATGGTCACGCACGAGCCGCGGTTCTCGTCGTGGGCCGACCGCACCGTGTTCCTGCGCGATGGCGTCGTCGTCGACGACACCGGTGACTCGGCATGACCGTCCTCTCGGCGGCGACCGCTCGGTCGGCATCGCCGCACGTGCGGCGGTCGGGCGTCGGGCGTCGGGCGTCGCGTCGAGTCGCCGCTCGTCTCGCGTGGCGGGAGACGCGCCGTCGTCGCGGGCGCACACTGCTCGTGCTGCTGCTCGTGGCCCTGCCGGTCGCAGCGATGACGATCGGCAGCTTGCTGGTGCGCTCGGATCTGTCGGGTTGGGCGAGCGATCTCGACGCCGATGCCGACGCGATCGTCCGAGCCCGTGAGGTCGACGCGTTGATCGATGCGATCGACGACGGGATGCTGTCGGACGACACGACCTGGGCCGACTGGCGAACCGTGTACACGCCGGTCGAGGCCACGGGAGCCGACGGACGGACCGTTCGTTCGTCGGTCGAGTTCACCGACATCGACCTCGATGATCGCCTGTCCGACGAGCGGTGGCGAACGGACCGCGGTCGGGCCCCGGCCGCCGCCGACGAGGTCTGGCTTTCCGACGACATGGCTCGACGTCTGGGCGTCGACGTCGGCGATCGCGTCCGCTTCGTCGTCCCGGAGATGAACGTGGCCGTCGTCGGCGTCGGTCGATCCGAGTGGCACTTCGCCCAGTCGGCGGTCATCGTCGACCGGATCGACCCCGACGATGTGCGTCCGGGCCGACTGTCGACGGAGATCAGTGTCGATCTTCCCGGTGGTGGCTCCGCCGAACAGCGAACCGCTCTCCGTCGAGCGTTCCCCGGTCGCGTGACGTTCGCCGACGACGTGTCGTTCGAGCCGCAGCGCTCCAGCGACGAGCGGCGAGCGTTGGCGTCGGGATGGGTGGCGAGTGCCGTTGCACTGATCGCGGTCGGCGTCGTCATCGCGGCCGCGTTCGCGACCTCCGCCCAGCGACAGCTCGTGACCGTCGGTCAGCTGTCGGCCAACGGAGCGTCGCTGAGGACCGTTGGGCGGGCGCTGTCGCTGCAGGGTGCCTGGACCGGTTTGCTCGGCGCGGCCGCCGGCGTCGTGCTCGGGCTCACCGCTGCGCTGGTGCTGTGGGGCCGCCTCGAGGATCTCCTCGGCAGAGGTCTCGATCTGACGATCGGTTGGTCGGACCTCGCCGTCATCGTCGCCACGGCGACCGCCGCAGCCACGGTGGCTGCGAGCGTTCCGGCGAGGTCAGCCGCGAGGGTCCCGGTGCTGGCAGCACTCGCCGGGCGACGGCCGGTTGCGAGTCCGCCCGCCTGGTTCGGCCCGGTCGGCCTCACCTCGATCGTGCTCGGCGTGGTGGCGCTCGGCGCGCTCGCCGGCGCCAACGACCCCGGCGACGCCGGTGCGCTCGCGGCCGTGGCCGCATGCGTCCTCGTGTTGTTCGGTCTCGTCTGTCTCTCGCCGCTGATCGTGTTCGCGGTCGGCGCAGTCGGTGCTGGGTTCGGCGGTGTCGTGCGACTTGCGTCGAGGAGCCTCGCGTCAACCCGCATGCGCTCGGCCGCCGTGCTCACCGCGGTCGCAACGGTCGTGGCGGTCACGACCGCGGGAGTGATGTTGCTGGACGAGTGGGAGCGAACCTGGTCGGTCGAAGGGATCCCGGACGAACAGGTGGTGGTCGAATCGGTGCGGTCCACGGGTGGCGGTGTCATACCGACACGGTTGCGGGACGAACTGGAGGCGACGCTGCCCGACGCAACCTGGGCGGAGCTCGAGACCGTTGCGCTCGCCGGGCGTTCGCTCGCCGCCGGGGGAGCGACGATCGCATCGCCGGAACTCCTGGATGCGATCGATGCGGCGGTTGCCGTCCGCGCCGCGCTCGCCGACGGGTTCGCAGTGGCGCGAACCGGCACCGTGGTGATGTCCCCGTCGGGGGTGTCCGACGATCTCGCCTCCGCCGGCGAGATCGAGCTTGCAGCCGGGTCGACGATCGAGCTGCTCGCGGTGCCGTTGGATGACTGGGGTGAGGGTTGGTACGCCCAGATCCTCGTGCCGGAGGGGGCCGTTCCGGCCGGCGCCGGCAGCCGGTCGGACCAGATCGTCATCGGACTCGATGCACCGCTGACCGACGACCAAGCCGAGCGACTGTCCGAGCTGCGCAGCTTCTCGTTCGACGCTCCGTCACGGCAGTCGGCGTTCGTCGCGGACGGCGGCCCGGTGGACGATTTGGTGAACGACTGGACCATCAGCTTCGCGGATCCTCGTTTCGAACCGCCGTGGAGCGTGATCCGAACGGTTGCGGTCACGTCGGCGATCGGCCTCGTCCTGTTGGTCGTCGGGATCGGTCTGTCGCTCGCCGCTGCCGAGAGCCGCGACGAGCGTGACGTGCTGACCGTGCTCGGCGCCCGGCGCCGTACGCGGGTCGGTCTCGCGGCGGTCAAGGCGGCCGTACTGACGACTGCCGCCGTGGTCGTCGGCTCGACGATCGGAGTCGTGGTCATTCGTGTCGTGTCGGGCGCGGCCCAAGCCGAGCCGCTGCGGATTCCCTGGGTCGACCTCTCCTGGTTCGCCCTGACGGTTCCGATCGTGGCGACGGCCGTCACGCTGATCGCCTCCTGGGTCGCTTCCTCTCGGCGCGCCGACGACGTGGTCCGCCGAGCCGACTGAAGCGGGACCGTGCGGGTTGACGGTGCGCCCGACGCGGAGCGAGCCGCCCGGCGGTCAGCTGACCGGTTGCAGGGCGCGCAGGCCTGCCCAGGCGAGGGTGGACACCTCGCGGGCGACCTGGTCGGGGTCGAAGTCGCCGCCGCGCTGGACGAGCTGGCGGCTTGCACCCTCGGCCAGCCCGACGAG
>JBCBDK010000072.1:0-10604 GCA_038529675.1 Actinomycetota bacterium | reverse complement strand
GTGTGATTCGCGCTCGGGGCGTTGGGCCGACGGGGGTAGATCCGGAAGTTGTCCTGCATCCGGTCCCACATCTCGGCGGTGAACCGTTCTCCTCCGGCTCCTTCTCCCCGTCCCAGACGTAGATCATGTCGTTCATCGCCACGATGTCCTGCAGACCCTCGGAGATGTTGAGGGGGATGCGGATGCAGCCGTGCGAGGCGGGTTGGAGCGGGACGTTGAGTGCACCGTGGATGGCGATGCCGTAGTTGAAGTACATCGGGTTCCACATGGACCCGAGGGCGGAGTCGCGGATGCCCTCGACCTGTCGGTAGAACTGGAACACACCTCCAGGCGTGTTGGAGATGCCGCACTCGCCGCGGACGAGCGGCTCCTCGCCGTCACGGTTGCCGTACTCGCCCGGGCTGATCGTGACCTCTTCGCACCACTCCTCACCCGTGCCGGACGACATGTGGGTGATCATCACCGGGGTGTCGTCGTGGAACACGGCGAGCACCTGCTCGGGCAGGTAGACCTCGGTGTGATTCGCGCTCGGGGCGTTGGGCCGACGGGGGTTGATCCGGAAGTTGTCCTGCATCCGGTCCCACATCTCGGGGGTGACCTTGCCGGTCGGCTCGTTCGACGCCACGCCCATGACGAGCTTCTCGTACGCCCAGACCGCCTTGATGGTCTGGTCACCGTAGATGCCGTCGGCCGGACCCGGCACGAAGCCGAGCTCGGTGAGGCGCTCCTGCACCCGGCTGACGTCGTCGCCGGCGAGACCCTTGCTCAGCGTCCGCTCGAGCGGCACCTTGTCCGCCTCGGGGGCGTCGGCGAGCGGCGTGGTCACGTCGGGGACGGACTCGGGCACGGTCAGCGGCGCATTGGTCGGCACGGGAGCGACCGATGCCGGTTCGCCCTGACCGATCTGGCCGGAACCGTCGTCACCACCACCGAGCGCCACACCGGCGAGCACGACCGTGCCGAGAAGACCGATCGCAGCCACCGCCGGCAGCCACTGGGCGATCGACGCGCCGCCACGGCGTTGCGGCGGACGGCCACCGCCGGCCCGAGGTGCACCGGTTCGCTGTTGGCCCCGGTCACCCGAGCGACGGCTGCCGGACGGCCGGCGCGCGCCGCGGCCGGACGCCGGGCGAGGCGTGTCGCGCGGCGTCGGATCGAGCAGGGGGTCGAGGGGGTGATCGTTCATGACTGACGTGGAGACGATCGAATCGACCGAATGGTTGCAAGATATCTGGCGAACACCCTGGGTGGCCGACGCTCACGGCCGGTTTCGTGAGGTTTCACGGGGCCGAATCAGCGCACCGATCATGACCGACCGGCCGTGACGCAACCGGTGTGTGGCCGGCGTCAGGTGCGCACGGGCGTGATCTCGTCCAGGTCGGACCGCAGGCTCCAGATCTCGCGCAGGATCGTGAGGATCACGCCCGGGGAACTCAGCGTCGAGACGCCGCGCGTGCGAGGGAAGTAGTCGACACCGAACTGGAGCATCTCGAAGCCCAGCCGGGTCGACCGGATCACGAGCTCCGCGTCGATGAACGACCCCTCGCTCTTGAGTTCGACGTGGTCGAACAACCTGGACCGGCACAGCTTGAACGCGAAGTTGATGTCTCGTGCCTTCACACCGAAGAGCCGACGGATCAGCAGGTTGTAGAAGAACGTGTAGACGATCCGGAGCGACCCCTCACCGGTCCGGTCGAACCGGTACGCGCTGACCAGGTCGACGTCGTAGTCGCGCAGCAAGCGGACGGCACGCGGCAGCTCGGCCATGTCGAACGGGAGATCGGCATCGGTGTAGAGGACGAGATCGCCGGTCGCCGCGGCGAACCCGGTCTTGATCGCGCCGCCGAGTTTCCGGTTGCGTTCGTGGTGGATCACCCGGACGCGTGCGTCGGCGTCGGCGAGTTCGTCGGCGATCCGTCCGGTCGCATCGGTCGACGCGTCGTCGACGACGATCAGCTCGTAGTCCGAGATCTCACCGGCGGCGATCAGGCGGCGCGCCGCTCGGTGCCCGGCGTCGAGTGCTCGGTGGATGTACTCCTCCTCGTTCCACATCGGGTAGAAGATCGAGAGCTTCGAGAACGGGACGAGCGGCGGTTCCACGGGAACCACGGGGAGGTCCGGCGCCGGAGCGGGCGGATCGGGCGCGTCGGTCCGCGTCAGGTCGTGCGCCATCGGTCTCGAAGGGTAGTGGTGAAGATTTCGGGCGCGGCCGCAGGGGCGACACGTGGGACCCGTAGGGTCGAGGCGGTGGACCTGATCGGGCGACTGACCACCACGTGGCGATCATTGCTCGCCCTCGCCTGGGCCGCGGCGTTCTTCGCCTACGCCGCCGTGTGGCAGGCGAGCGTGCAGCTCGGGATCGGCACCTGGTGGCTCGGGCCACGCGCCGACCCGACGCCGGTCCTGCTCCGCCTGTCGCCCTTCGTCGTCTGCCTCACCATGGCGATCCTCGTCGCCTACGCCGTGCGGCGACTCCCGCTGATCAGCGCACTCGCATCGGGCGGACTCGTGCTGTTCGCCCTGCCGGACTTCTCGTGGTCCGCCGGCCTGGCGCTGACCGAGCTCACGATCGCCGGCGCACTCGTCGCGGTCAGCGCCGTGTCCAACGTCGGCATCATCCGGCCCGCAGCGTCCCAGGTCGGAGACCACGGCGACGAGTAGCGTGGCACGCCGTATGAGCGACGGATCCGACGCCACGGCAGCCACCGACGCGGAGCAGTCCGCGTCCGACACGAGCGGCGCATCGAACGCCAAGGTCCTGATGGAGCTGCCCGTCGGCGAACGCGTCGGTATCGCGTTCTCCGGAGGGCTCGACACGTCGGCGGCCGTGGCCTGGATGCGTGAACGGGGCGCGATCCCGTACACGTACACGGCCGACCTCGGCCAGTACGACGAGCCCGAACTGGACACGGTGCCAGATCGCGCCAAGGTCTACGGCGCCGAAGAGGCCCGCCTCGTCGACTGCCGGGCCGAGCTGGTCCGCGAGGGCCTGATCGCGCTGCAGTGCGGTGCGTTCCACATCAAGACCGCCGGCCGCACGTACTTCAACACCACCCCGCTCGGGCGAGCGGTCACCGGCACGCTGCTCGTGCGGGCGATGCAGGACGACGGCGTCGACGTGTGGGGCGACGGTTCGACCTACAAGGGCAACGACATCGAACGGTTCTATCGCTACGGCCTGCTCGTCAACCCGAACCTTCGCATCTACAAGCCGTGGCTCGACCCGACCTTCGTCGACGAACTCGGCGGCCGCAAGGGCATGAGCGAGTTCCTCGTGTCGCACAACCTGCCGTACCGGGACCCGACCGAGAAGGCGTACTCGACCGACGCCAACATCTGGGGAGCCACCCACGAGGCGAAGGCCCTGGAGGAGCTCGACACGTCGATGGAGATCGTGTCACCGATCATGGGGGTCGCGTTCTGGGACCAGTCGGTCGCGATCGAGGCGGAGGACGTCGTCCTCGACTTCGAGGAGGGCTGGCCGATCGCGATCAACGGTGAGCGCTTCGCCGATCAGGTCGAACTGGTGATGGAGGCGAACACGATCGGTGGTCGACACGGACTCGGGATGAGTGACCAGATCGAGAACCGCATCATCGAGGCGAAGTCGCGCGGAATCTACGAAGGGCCGGCGCTCGCACTCCTCCAGATCGCGTACGAGCGGCTGCTGACCGCGATCCACAACGAGAACACCCTCGAGAACCACGCCACGATGGGGCGACGGCTCGGCCGACTGCTGTACGAGGGCCGCTGGTTCGACCCGCAGTCGCTGATGCTCCGCGAGCCGCTGCTGCGGTGGGTCGGCTCGGCGGTGACCGGGAGCGTCACGATCCGCCTCCGGCGCGGCGACGACTACACGATTCTCGACACGACCGGGCCGAACCTCACATACGAACCCGATCGGCTGTCGATGGAGCGTGTGGAGGACGCGGCGTTCGGGCCGCTCGACCGCATCGGTCAGCTCACGATGCGCAACCTGGACATCACCGACACCCGCGACAAGCTCGATGTGTACCGCGGCGTGGGCACGCTCGGCGCCGGCGACATCGGCACGGCCCTCGACCCCGCCGACTGACATCACACCTGCGGTCAGACCCAGAACGTGATGTGATCACACCTGGGGTCAGACCCGGGATGTGATCGCGGCGACGAGGTTGGCGACGAGCGCACCGCGGGCGGGCATGGTGTCGACCACGACGTGTTCGGTGTCGGCGTGGGCACCACCGCCGACCGCGCCGAGGCCGTCGAGCGTGGGCACACCGATGGCCGCGGTGAAGTTGCCGTCGCTCCCACCGCCGACGGCGACACCATCGACCGTCGGGTCGATCTCGCGGACCAGCGGATAGAGCGTCGCCGATGCCGACTCGGGCATCGGCGGCCGGTTGATCGCACCGGTCACCGCGATCGTCGCCTGTGCATCGAACGGCGCCAGCGACGCCATCGCAGCTTCCACTCGTTCCTTCTCGTCCGCCGACTCGACGCGCACGTCGACGACGACGGTCGCCTCGGCCGGCACGACGTTGTCCGTGGTGCCGGCGGCGGCGACCGTCGGCGTCACGGTCGTTCCCTGCTCGGGTCGTGAGATGTTGGCGATCGCGAGGACCTGATGTGCGGCCTCGACGAGTGCGTTCACACCGTTCTCGGGCTCGAGCCCGGCGTGTGCGGCCCGCCCGCCGACCTGCACCTGGAACGTCCCACAGCCCTTTCGACCCGTCTTCAGCACGCCGCCGGGAGCCGACGGCTCGAGCACGAGCACTGCGCCGCACGCACGGGCGCGTTCCTCGATGAGCGACCGGGACGTCAGCGAACCCACCTCCTCGTCGGAGGAGAACAGCAGCTCGACACCGGCCAGCGTGTCGGCGTCGAGGAGCGGGAGGCCGTGGAGCGCCTGCACGATGCCGCCGAGCATGTCGAACACACCCGGCCCCGTGGCGATGCCGTCGTCGACACGGAACGGGCGACGATCGAGCGTCCCGAGCGGGAACACGGTGTCGTGGTGGCCGAGCAGCAGGACGCAGGGATCGTCGCCGCCACGCCAGTGGACGTGCGGACCGGCCGGCGACTCGACGAGCTCCGCCGTGCCACCGAGGTGTCGCTCGATCATCGCGGCGAGTGCAGCGGCCGACACCTCGAGCGCCTCGATGTCGCGAGACGGTGACTCGATCTCGACCAGTTCGCGGAGATCGTCGAGCATCGCGTCGAGGTCCAGTGCGTCGACATTCGCGGGCGCGGCCACGCTGGAGTCGGTCATGGACGACACCGTACCGATCCGGGCGCACAGCGTCCTGGCCGCTCCGTCCGTGCTGCCGACGATCCCTCGCGTCCAGCCCACGCCCGAGCGGCCGTCGGGCAGGCGCCTCCGCGGTCAACCGTGCCGGCCGGCCGGTTGAGCGGCTCCGCCTGTTGGCCGGACCACCACGGAC
Source organism: Actinomycetota bacterium (assembly GCA_038529675.1). GTDB lineage: Bacteria > Actinomycetota > Acidimicrobiia > Acidimicrobiales > Ilumatobacteraceae > Ilumatobacter_A. Next base: position 5,181 of record JBCBDK010000072.1, on the reverse strand, counting down.
GTCGCACGCCCGACTGCTTGACTGGACACGATGGGCCTCGACGTCGACCACCGCAGGGAACTCGCCGAGTTCCTGCGCACCCGACGTGAGGCGATCCGGCCCGAGCAGGTCGGTCTCCCGGCAGGGCGCGGCCGACGCACACCGGGGCTGCGCCGCGAGGAGGTCGCGTTGCTCGCCGGCGTGTCGGTCACCTGGTACACGTGGCTCGAGCAGGGTCGTCGGATCAACGCGTCCGACGACGTGCTGCTCGCCATCGGTCGGGCGCTGCGGCTCGACGAAGCGGGACTCGAGCATCTGCTCGCACTCACGGATCCGGGCACGGCCGACGTGGTGGCGCCGACCGAGGCACCGAGTGCACTCGCCCGACTTCTCGACGCACTGATGCCCGCCCCTGCGTACATCCTCGGACCGCACTGGGAGTTCGTCGGGTGGAACGAGGCGCAGGCCCGTCTCTATCCCCGGCTACCAGAGCTGGCGCCACCGCGCCGCAACCTCATGTGGGTCCTCTTCGTCGACCACGCGACCCGTGACCTGATCGTCGACTGGGACATCCACGCCCGCCAAGCCCTCGCCGAGTTCCGTGCGGCGACGTCGTCGGTTCGTCACGACGCAGCCATGACCGAGCTCGTCGACCTCCTCGAGGACGAGAGTCCGGAGTTCGCCGCCTGGTGGGCCGAGCAGCAGGTGTCGGGCTTCGAGACGCGCCTGCGCCGTTTCCGGCACCCGACCGCAGGCGAGCTGACGTTCGAGTACCAGCAGATGACACCCGCCGAGTGGCCGCACCTGCGGGTCGTCGCCCAGCTCGGCGTCCCCGGCGACGACTCGGCCGAGCGACTCGCGGTCCGCCACCATCTGGTCTGAACTCGACCCGACGCCGCAACCGACGCAGCCTGCGTTCCGACTCGCTGCCGGGATGTGGCGGGGCTCAGATGTTCAGCTCGGCGCGGGTCGGTGGATCGGCGCCCCGGCGCGTCACGGTCACCGCCGCCGCTGCGTGACCGAGTTCGACCGCGGCGACGAGCGCATCGCCGGGGATCGACGCCGACGTCGCCAGCGCACCGGACTCGACCAACGACGTGACCAATCCGGCGCCGAAGGTGTCGCCGGCGCCGATCGTGTCGACGACCGGGTGGTCGACCGGGAGCGCGGGAACCGGCACGTCCACGCGGTCGTCGGCCGTCACGATGCTCGTGTACGCGGCGCCACGGGTGACGATCACGACGCCGGCCCCCGCGTCGACCAACCGACGGGCGACCCCGTCGGGATCCTCACCGGGCTCGATCACCTCGAGGTCCTCGTCGCTGACCTTCAGCACCGATGTGCGGGCGACGACCCGGTCCAGCCTCGTGCGGTAGGCGGCGAGATCGCCGATGATCGCGGGTCGGGCGTTGACGTCGACCACGACGGGAATCGTCGCATCGGCGATGGCGCCCTCGATGGCGCCGGCCATCGGCTCGAGCACGAGGCCCAGACCACCGGTGACGAGCGCGGCGGCATCACCGACCTCGACGCGGTCCAGCTGCGGAACCGAGGTGCCGTCGAAGTAGAAGCGATACGTGGCTGTACCGCGGTCGTCGATGTCAGCCATCGCCAGCGAGGTCGGCAGGTCGGTGCGCACGACTCGACTCGTGTCGACGTCCGCCGCTCGGAGCCGTTGGAGCAGTTGATCGCCGAACCGGTCGGTCGAGATCGCCCCGGCGAAGCCGACCGCGGCGCCGAGCCGGGCGACCGCCACCGCGGTGTTCGACGGTGCGCCGCCCAACACCGGCTCGAGGACGTCGGCCCGCACGATGAGGTCGACGAGTGTCTCTCCTGCCACGACGATCACCCGTGCATCGTGCCATCCCGTGCGACGTCGCACGGGTACCGCGAACGAGAGGGTGGTCGTCGGCGACTCGGCCCCGCCACCCGGAGCGCTGACCGCACGAACGCGACCCGACCGACACCCGATCAGCGGTCGGGGCGCCGGTCGCGCGGCGGTGCGACCGCCGACGTCGTCGTCGTTGTCGTCGTCGTCGTTGTCGTCGTCGACCGCCCCGTCGTGGTGGGAGCATCCGTCGAGGCGGGTCGCGTCGGGTCGGTCTCGGTCGCGGCGGGGTCGGTCGACGGTGCGGTCGTGGGCGAGCGGGTCGCCGGAGGACGAGTCGGCGGCGGATCCGTGGTCGGCGGGCGGGTCGGCGCGGGATCGTCCACGACCGGTCGGGTCCCGCCGGCCGGTCGATCGTCGACCTGTGGCGTCGTCACCGACGGCGCATCCGGAGCGGTCGCCGCCGCCGGCGGGCGATCGCCGTCGGAGTCGCCGAGCGATGGCGCTCCCGGCTGCCCCGGTGCCGTCGTCGAGCCCGCGTTCTCCGCCGTCCCGGTCGAGATCGGCACCGACTCGACGTCACCGTCGGTGTCGGCCTCGCCGATCGCGACCAGCGTGCCGCCACGCACCTCGTAGCGGCCGGGGCCGAGCGGCCCGTCGCCGACGTCGACGAAGCCGGTCACGACGACAACGACGTCGGCAGGGATCCTCGTGCCCGGTTCGGCGGGCACCGAGGAGCCGTCGGTGTCGACGAGTACGACGCCATCCGCTGCAGCGACGACCACTCCGTCCCCACCGCCGACGAACGACACGACGACAGCTGCGCCGATGACGAGGCACGCCGCCGCCGCGACGAGCACCGTGCGACTCATCGCGTGACGAGGACGCCGACCGGTCGGGCGGCGATCGACCGTCAGGTTCCCGGGCATCGCGGCGATCACTCGACCGGCGGTCTCGTCGATCTCGTCGCGACGGCCGAGACGCTCGAGCGCGTCGACGACGGAGCGATCAGCCTCGGCGACCGACGGGTCGAACCAGTAGACCCGCGGGTCGACCGGGACACCGCCCGGACCGGTCTCGCGAGCACCCTTGTCCGTCACGACGATCTCCGCCCCTCGACGTCCGGCTCGACTCCGAGCTCGCGTCGAAGCGCCTTCATCGCGCGGTGGAGCCGAACGCCCGCCGTCGACGCGGAGACGCCGAGCGCATCAGCCGCGGCGGCCGGTTCGAGGTCGCTGTGAAATCGCAACATGATGACCTCCTGGTGCATCGGTGCGAGGCGATCCAGGGCCTCGCGGAGTCGGGTGTCGTCAACGCCGGTGTCGCCGGCGACAGCCTCGGCGGGGTCGTCCGGCGGGCGCAGCGGCCGGACGGCGCGGTCGGCCCGGATCTCCCGGAGGCGTCGGCGATCGTCGCTCCGGTGACGGTCGATCACCCGTCGGATCGCGGAGCGCATCAACCACCCGGCGACCCGGTTGCCGTCGTCGAGCGAATCGATCGAGCGCCATGCGTGCTCGAACACCTCCGCAGCGACGTCGTCTCCGAGCGACGCGGAGCCGGTTCGACGACGTACGAGCGCCACGACCGCAGGCCGGTGGCGCCGAACCAGCTCCCCGAACGCCTCGTCTCCGCTGGCACCGCCGCCTCGGGCGCGCTCGACGAGCGCCGCGTCCGACTCACGGGAGCGGCGCCGGCGGCGGCCGAGGCGGCGAGTGGAGGGTTGGTCCGTCAGCGCGCGAGCCCCGTCCTGTCGGCCCGATCCGCTGCGTCGTCCACGATCGGCTCGCCGATGTCGCGCACCACGTCGTGTCGGCGGATGTCGGGGCGGCGGATGACGACACCGTCGGGCCGGGAGCGGGCGACGATGCGTCCGGCACCGTTCTCGACGACGACGGCGTAGATGACGCGCTGGGCCGTGTCGGGCACCTGATCAACGTACGACGTCGCGAACGGGGCCCGGAACGAGACGACCCGTTCACGCGCCGCTCCGTCGACCGAGCGCCAGAGTGTCAGGACCCGGGCCCCGTCGGCCGTCGGCGCCGACCAGCGACACCCCACCTGAGCGACGGCACGCTGCTCGCACTCGAGTCGGAGCACTTCGACGTCCGGACGACCGGGATCAGCGGGAACGCCCGCAACCGCTGCCCGACTGCGTCCGACGATGCGACCGCCTGCGTCGAGCGCGATCAGCCGGTACGCGTACCGAACACCCGGGCGGACTCGCTCGTCGGTCGCATGGGTGACCGACAGGTCGCCGGAGCGGAACACCGTGACCCGACCGGCCCCCTGCCCGACGGCAACCCGCACGAGTCTGACGCCGACCGCCCGCGGATCGGTGGGCGCCTGCCACGCACACCCGACCGCCTCGCGATCGGGCAGGCCCCGGCACTCGAGGTTGAGCACCTCGACGACCGGGTCGGTTCGAGTGTCGACCGGCGCAACGACCGGACGGTCGGTCGGCGCCCGGTCGCTGGACGGTGCGGCACTCGCGGATGCTCCCGGCATCAGCGAGGCGGCGAGGCCGACGAGGCCGACGCCCGCCGTGACCAGCCGGCCTCGTCGTCGGCGGTCCGGAACCGGGACCCGCACCGGGACCGGCACGGTCTTGGCGACCGTCGTCGCACCGGTCGGGTGGGGACGATCGGTCGGGTCGGGGCAGGCGGTCGGGTCGTTCATCGTGGTGGAGTCCTCCGTGTCGGAGCCGTCGGCTCGTCGTGGTGGCCGGCGCAGCGGCCCTGTCGAGGTGTTGACGTCACCGCCGCCGTTGCCGTTACCGACCCGGCGGCGCGTCCTGTCGGTTGCGGTGTCATCGGCAGGATCGGCGGACAGGTCGCACGACGATCGCGCGGCGAGCTTCGGCCCGACCTCCGATCGATCGAGGACTCGCGGCGACGGGGCGACAGACTCGAGACGCTGTGCGAGGTCGACGATGACAGGACTCCTCCGCCGGATGGCGCGCGAGATCGGCGACGACCGCGTGTTCGACACCGCTGCCGGTGTCGCGTTCTGGCTCCTGCTCAGCCTGCCCGCCGCACTCTTGACCGCGCTGTCGACCGTGTCGCTCCTCGGCGACGACCTGACCGCCGAGCTCCGCACGAGCGCGCTCGAGTTCGTCGAACGGGTCTTCGCCGACCGCTCCGACACGCTGCGGGAGTCCATCGACGGTCTCTTCGGCCAGACCCGTCCGGGCGTGCTCTCGGCGTCGATCGCCGTCGCGCTGTTCACGCTGTCGCGCGGCTTTGCGGGCCTGATCCGCGCCCTGGACGCGGTCTACGACGTCGAGGAGACACGGAACTTCGTCCACACCCGTGCACTCGGCATCGGGAGGGGCACGGCTGCGTCTGCTCCGAGTGACCACAGCGCGGTCGAGACCG
>JBCBDK010000071.1:0-10644 GCA_038529675.1 Actinomycetota bacterium | reverse complement strand
GCGACCACACCGACGACGAGCGCCTCGAGCAACGAACTCGCCCGGACCTGGCCGCGACTCGCACCGAGCGCACGGATCAACGCGAGCTGCTTCACCCGTTGGCCGAGGAGGATGTTGAACGTGTTGCCGATGATGAACGTGCTGACGAAGACGGCGACGAGTGCGAATCCGAGCAGGATGTTGCCGAAGATGTCGAGGACGCCACCGAAGTCGTCCTTCTCCTCGGCGACCACGACGTCGCTGGTCACCGCTTCCACCGCCGGAGGAACGACGTCATCGATCCGGCGTGCGAGCGTCTCCTGGTCGACGCCGTCGCCGGCGACGTCGATCCAGTGGATCTTCCCCTCCAGTCCGGTGAGGCGCTGCACGTCGTCCAGCGTGAACGACAGGAGCACGGCGCCGGCCACTGCGTTGTCCTCGCCGAACTTCGTCAGCCCGACCAGCTCGAACGGCTCGGGGCCGGCTGTTCCGACGAGGTCGTAGGTCGATCCGAGCACGAAGTCGTGGCGGTCGACACTGTCGATGTCCATCGTGAACTGCCCGGAGGACTCCGGGGCTGATCCCTCGACGAGCGACAAGCCGCTCACGGTCGGATCGGACCAGTTGAACGACAGGATCGGGGATCCGATGGTCTCGACCGGGTCACCGTCACCATCGAGCGGGATCACCATCGAGCTCTGGAAGCCCGGCTCCGCGAGTCGGACGCCGTCGACCTCGGCCACGAGGTCGATGAGACCCTCGTCGATCGGGATGTCGGCGAACGCCACCTCCTCGAACTCGACGTCGGCGCGCACCTGGACGTCGAGTCCGGCGTTGGAGTCCTCGACGATCCCGTCGAAGGTCCGACCGAGGCCGTCGGTGAGCACGAACGACGACACGACGAAGCTGACCCCCATCAGGACGGCGAACGAGGTGAGTAGGAAGCGCAACTTGCTCGCTGCGAGGTTGCGCGCGGTGAGTCGAAGGATCTCGCGCATGGCCGCTACTCCTCGAGCTGTCGAATCCGGTCGTACACGTCGGCCGAGGTCGGATTCTCGAGCCTGCCGACGAGATGCCCATCTCGGAGGAAGACGACCACGTCGGCGTACGACGCCGCTCCCGGATCGTGCGTCACCATGACAACGGTCTGGTGCCAGTCGTCGACCGCGCGCCGGAGGAAGCCGAGGACCTCGTCACCCGACTTGGAGTCGAGGTTGCCGGTCGGCTCGTCGGCGAAGATGATCTCCGGCCGGGTGACCAGTGCGCGTGCGACCGCCACACGCTGCTGCTGACCTCCCGAGAGTTCGCTCGGGCGATGGCGAAGTCGCTCGTCGAGCTGGAGGCTGTCGATGACGCGACGCTCCCAGTCGGCGTCGGGCTCGCGTCCACCGAGCCGCAACGGCAGCAGGATGTTTTCTTCGGCCGTGAGTGTCGGGACGAGGTTGAACGCTTGGAAGATGAAGCCAAGTCGCCGGCGCCGAAGCAGGGTCAGCTCCTTGTCATTGAGCTCGGAGATCTGCGTCTCCCCGATGCGTACGTCGCCGTCGGTCACGGTGTCGAGACCGGCCATGCAGTGCAGCAGGGTGGACTTCCCCGACCCCGACGGGCCCATGATCGCCGTGAGACGTTGGGCGTGGAATCCGACGTCGACGTGATCGAGCGCGACGACTCGGGTGGCGCCGCTGCCGTAGACCTTCGTGAGCCCGACCGCAGTGGCGGCCATCGGTTCGTCGGATCGACTCGGCGCGATGTCTGGTATCGGGCCGGTCGTCGATACGTCCGGCGATACGTCCTTCGTCTTGGTCGTCACGCCAACCCCTCCCGTTTGCGTTCGTCCCTCGTGGTCCTTTCCATTGCGCGCCACCTGCGTGGCCGGAGACAGAGGAATTGGTCCTCTCAGATGGCAGATCGTCCCCCTGGCCGACGCAGACCGCCAGCGGTCCACGGCCGTCGCGTCCCACACTGAGCTGCGCCCGCAACCCGGGCTAGCGTCCTGCGCATGGCCGAGTCCGATCCCCTGTCCGACATCATGACGCTGGTCGCCGCGCCGCTCGCCGGCACGATCAAGTCGGTCGAACAGTTCCGGCGCGGTGTGGAGGAATTCCTCCGTGGTGTGGAGAACTTCAACGCGACGATGGAGAACCTCAACGAGACCGCCCAGCGCATCAACACGATGCTCGGCGACGTCGAGGAGCCGCTCCGCGCCGCGATTCCACAGGTGACGCGGACGATCGAGGCGGCCGACGAGGTGATGACCGTCATGTCGGGGCCCGCCAAGGCGGTGGCACCCGGGCTCACCAAGCTCGCCGAGGTACTGAACAACCCGGCGTTCGCGCAGATGCCGGGCCAACTCACACAGGTCAACGAGATGCTCACCGAGATGACGACGCGGTTGACCCCGCTCGGCCAGCTCGCCGAGTCGGCCGGCGGGCTGCTCGGTGGGTTCCGACTGCCGGGCTTCGGCGGCGGCGCCGACACGGCATCGACGAGTCGCGCCGCGACTCGTACGCCTGCCGAGACGTCGGCGTCACCGAGTGCGCCGGACGAGACGCCGTCGGCGACGAAGAAGAAGGCGGCAGCGAAGAAGATCGCCGCCAGGAAGGGCGCAGCGAAGCGGGCCGCATCGAACAAGGCCGCAACGAAGACGGCAGCGACGAAGAAGACGGCGCGATCGAAACGCTCGTCGGATTGACGCCCTCCTCCGTCACCTCTTGAACGGCGGCGAGGACGTTCGCCTCTGACCGAGTCGTGCCACACGTTTCTACCGTGGGGTGAGAAGCGGCGGGACGTCCGCAGGAGGTGTACCAGGTGATCCACCATCGGCGCGCCAAGGTCTGCCTGGTCGCGGTGACGATCATCGCCGCGACCGGCGCGATCGACGCCGCGTTCGGCCGCGTGTGGGATCTCGCGGTCCTGCTCGCTGCGATCGCCGTGCTGGCCGCGATCGCACTCGTCCCCAGCGGATCCGACCGATCCCCGATCGCGCTCCGGCGTGACCTCGCCCATTGGTTGCAGCACCGGTCGGCCGTCGAGAGCGAATCGGTGGACCACCTCGCCGACCGGGCCGTCGCGACCTATCGGAGTCAGTGGCTGCCACACGACGACGCCGGGGCGTGAGAGGTGGAGGTGACCTCCAGAAACTCCGACTGCCATCGGTCGAGCACCGTCGACGGTGCGGCGTCGGTCGTCTACCTCGGCGGCGACCGCAGCCCCGCGCCGGGAATGCTCGGAGGCAAGGGGGCGAATCTCGCGGTCATGCTCCGTGCAGGGCTCCCGGTCCCGGAGACGGCTGTGATCACGACCTCGGCGTTCCGGCGCGCGGTCGATCAGCCCGCGCTGCGGACGCTGCTCGGTCAACTCCGCAACGACCCGGCTCGCGCGGACATCAGCGACGATGCGATCGACGATGCGTTTCTCGCGGTGGGGCTACCCGATGCGCTCCGTCGCGACGCCCTCGACGCACGGTCGTCGATCGCGGCAGATCTTCCGGTCGTCGTGCGATCGTCGGCGACGACGGAGGACCTCGGCGGCGCGTCGTTCGCCGGCCAGTACGCCTCGTTCGTCGGGGTCGAGGCCGACGACGAGGTCATCGACGCGATCCTTCGCGTCTGGGCATCGCTGTGGCACCGAGCACCCCGCCTGTACCGCCACGTCCACGGCTACGACCCGAGCGACGTGGCGATGGCGGTCGTGCTCCAGCCGATGATCCCGGCCGAGCGGGCGGGCGTGGTGTTCACGGTCAACCCGGACGGTCCTGCCGACCATCTCCGCATCGAGTACGTCGACGGGCTCGGCGAAGCACTCGTCTCCGGTGCGGTTACGCCTGCAGCGACGGTCGTGCCGAGGGACGACATCGATCGGCTCCCCGACGAGACCCGTGCCGCGGCCCGACTCGCCATGATCGCGGAGGACGTCTTCGCGGTGCCGCAGGACGTCGAGTGGGCCGACGACGGCGAGCGCGTCGTCCTCGTCCAGAGTCGCGCCATCACGACGACGAGCGAGGCGGTCGACACCGACGACGGGTTCGACACCGAGGTTCACGCGCAGCGTCGCTACACGACGGCTGGGATTGCGGAGATGCTGCCCGGTGTCTTCCCCGTGCTGACGTGGTCGACCGCCGGGTACATGGTCGAAGAGGCATTCCGCCACACGATGGACACCCTCGACGCGCTCCCGGCAGAACTCGTTGACGGTGGGGGCTTCGTCGTTCGGCAGCGAGGTCGGGCCGCACTCGACCTCGGGCTCCTGGCCGACGTCGCCGAGAGCCTGCCCGGAGGTTCCGCATCCGAGCTCGAACAGCAGTACTTCGGGACCGCGCTGGACGCCGTCGAGGTGACGCACGTGCCGCGACTCGAGCGCATCCGACACGACGTCCGGGTCCTCGCCTCCGGCCAGCACGCTCGACGTGATCAGGCGATGACCACGGTTGCCATCCAGACCGTGCTCGACACCGAGGTCGACCCGACTGAGCTCGACGATCGCGAGGCGCTGGCGCTCCGGGCACGCCTGCTCGACCTCGGGGTTCGCTCCACGGCAGCGGAGTTCAACGTCGCAGCCGCTGCGGCCGCAGCCTTTCGCCGGCTCGGCGACATTCTCGGGCAGTATCTCGGCGACGATGCCGCCACGTCCTGGGCCCGGAGGGCGACGCGGCACATCGGCCCGACGGAAACGATGGCGGCCGTCGCTTCGCTCGGTGCCGAGATCTCGGCGATCGGCGGTGCGGTCACTCGCCACGACGCGTGGTCCATGGCGCGCCGGACGTTGATCGAACTCGGCCGTCAGGAGCTCGCCGATGCGATCGACGTTCATCGCCGACGGGCCGGCTGCCAACGTGTGGTCGGCGGCGCGACCTGGGATGAACAGCCCGACCGGTACTGGCATCTGGTCCGCGATGCGCCGGACCTCGCACGTGACCGGGCGATCGACGACGACGTCGCCGACCTCGAACGCGAGCTCGTGTCCCTCCCCGGATGGACTCGCCGGCGATGGCTGACCGGTCAGGTCGTCGACATCCGTCGCCAGCTCGTGCGCCGCTTGATTCAGAACACCGTCGACCTGCTCGAGCGACGCGAGGCGGCCAAGTCGGCGTTGCTCTCGCTGGGAGGACGGATCCGTCGGCTCGATCTCGAACTGGGTGAGCGTCTCACCCGTCGTGGCCTGCTCCTTCGGGCCGACGACGTCGTACATCTCCAGCCGATCGAGCTCGCCGATGCGATCCTCCAGGGTCACGCAGTCGGGCTCGACGAGGTGCTGCGGCGGCGACGGTGTGTCGAGCGATGGCGGTCCGACGACGAGCTGCCGCTTCGGTTCACCGGACGACCGACGGCCCGGCCAGCACCGGTTCCGACGGGAGATCACCTCCAAGGATGGGGTGCGAGCCCGGGTCGGCACAGCGGCCCGATCCGGCACCTGATCGAGCCCGACGAGACCCTGGTCGAGCCGGGTGACGTCGTCGTCGCCGTTCGGACCGACGCATCCTGGTCACCGGTCTTCCTGCGCGCTGCGGCCGTCATCGTCGAGCAGGGCGGGCCGCTGTCCCATGCGGCGATCGTGGCTCGCGAGCTCGGTCTTCCTGCGGTCGTCAACGTTCCCGGGGTCGTCGCGTGGCTGCGCGACGAGTCGGGGCTCGTGACGGTCGACGGCGACCACGGCATGGTCTACCTCGACCGGGCCGAACATGGCGGCGACGCCTCGACCGCCGACGGCTCGACATCGGAGGAAGGCGGCTGACGTGGTCTTCGTCCCGGCGATCATGGGCGCCGGCGTGGTGTTCTCGGCCGCGACGCTGGTCAGCGACGTCCTGTCCCACGGCACTCGAACCGTGCTCAACCGTCGTGCACGCATCCACGGCCGCATGGTCGCCGCAACGGTGATCGAGCCGGAGCGCCCCGCCCTCGTCGAGGCGACGCACCCTGCTCCCCTGCCCGTGGTCGCACTGGTCGGCTCGGTCGCTGCGGCGTTCGGGATGTACGTCGCGGTCGGGGCGACCGGCAACTACCTGCGCGACGGCGGGTACACACACCGCATCGCGTGGATCTGGGCGTTGAGTCTGCTCGTCGTCACCAGCGCGTTCGTGTTGGCGGCCGCCTGCCTCACGCTCGCGAGCCACGGTGACGACTCGCCGCCGTGGCTCTGGGCGCCGCTCGTGACCAGCCCGCTGCTCGGCCTCGAGTCGGTGTCGACCGCCGAGGTGGGACGGGCGCGCCGGGCGCGGTGGTTGGTCGTACTCGCCGCCACGTCGACGACACTGCTCGCAGCACTCGCGACCTGGCCGCACGTGTTGATGCCGTTCGATCGGCGCGCCGCAGATCTGTTCGATGCGAACAAGCTGTCGGTCCTCGACGTACTCGGCGAAGCCGCCGGCTCGACCTGGCTGACGCTGGTCGTGGCGTTCGGGCTCGGTGTCGGAACGGTTCGCTGCCGGCGGTTGGCGTGGGTGTTCATCTCCAGTGTTGTCGTCAGCTTCGCATTGACCGCCCTGATCCGGTGGTTCGTCCGTCGGCCGAGGCCGCTGGAAGGCCCGTTCCCCGGCAGTCCGGACTCGTTTCCGAGCGGCCATCTCGTACAGATCACCCTGCTCGCTGCCCTGGTGCCGCTCGCGGTCTACGAACTGACCGGCTCGAAGGTGCTGCGTCGCTGGTCGAGCGTCGCCCTCGCGGTGATCGTCGGGCTGGCGGCGATCAGCCGGATCAACAGCGGGTTCCACTTCGCCACCGATGTCATCGCCGGCATCGCGATCGGCCTGACGGTCGGGAGCTGGGGCCGGCTCGCACTCCTCGTGCCGGAGTCGCACCGTGCCTGCCGACGGTGCAGGACCGCATCGGTCACAGACGGTGATCTGCGGGAGGTACGTCACTCCTCAGGCGTCGGTGAGCGCCGCCCCGGCCACCGTGGCGTGATCGACGTCCCTGATCGCGCCGCGCGGTTCCTGCGTGCCGGCGCGATCGTCTCGTGCCTGGGCAGCGTGGCCCTGCTGAGCGCCCTCGGCGCGGCCGACGGTCTTCCTCGCAACCCTGACGGCGACTGGCTCACCCCGGTCGAGGGTCCTGCGCAGATCGCACTCCTCGTCATGGTGGTTGTCGGCGCACTCGCCGCGTTCCGATGGCCTGCCGTCGCAGCCGTCGTGATCGCGTTGAGCGGCGTCGGGCTCGCCGTCCTGTCGTCGGTGGCCCATCCGCCGGCCGTCGCCGTGGGCGTCGCCGCTGCGTTTCTGACGCCGGCCGTCGCGCTCTGGGTGGCATGGCAGCGTCACGAGACGCCACGTCGGATCGCCGGACTCGCGCTCGTGACGTCGACGTTGCTCGCCGGCTCCTGGTTGGTGGCCGATGCGACCCACGCCCACTTCTTCGGCCCGACCCATCCCGAGAGTCCCACGATCGGTTTCGATGATCCGGCGATCGAATGGGCCTGGAGCGGCGCCGCGACGGACGACGGTTTCCACGTGGTGGCCATGAGCAAGGATGACGATCGGGCGGTCGAGCTACGCGTGCGGGGTGGCGGCGACACCATCGACATCGGGCCGAGCGTCGTCACCGGGCGCGTTCATCGGTTCGAGGTCGACGGACTCGATCCAGCGACGGAGTACCGGTACGAGTTCACCGCCGACGCTGCCCCGACCGGAGTGTGGACCGGAACCGTGCGGACCTTCGCCGACGACGGAGCGGGCGACGTGACTATCGCTGTGTCGTCGTGCGCACGCACCGGCTCGAACGGTGCCGTCTTCGACGCGATTCGAGCGATCGATCCTGACCTGTACGTCATCACCGGCGACGCCCACTACTCGAACATCGACCGCGACAACGTCACCGCCTTCGACCGGGCCTACGCCAAGTTCCTCACAGCGCCGGCCCAGGCGGCGCTGTACCGGTCGGTTCCGATCGCCTACGTGTGGGACGATCACGACTACAGCGGCAACGACGGCGACAGCTCGGCGGCGAGTCGACCGGCCGCACGGGCGTCGTACGAGCGCAACGTGGCACATCACCAGCTCGTGAGCGACCGCACGATCAATCAGGCGTTCTCCGTGAATGGGGTTCGGCTGATCCTGCTCGACACCCGATCGGCTCGTGTGCCCGGTGAGACACTGCTCGGTGCGGAACAACTCGTGTGGTTCGAGAACGAGCTGCTGGCCTCCTCCCCCACGCACGACCTGGTCGTCGTGGTCACGCCGACTCCGTGGATCGGAGCAGCGTCGGGCACGGCGGACACGTGGGCAGGGTTCGCCGACGAGCGGCACAGGATCTCCCAGTTCATCGCCGAGCATCGACTCGACGACGTGACGATCGTCGGCGGCGACGCACACATGGTGGCGATCGACGACGGCACGAACGCCGACTACTCCGGCACCGACGGTGGTGCCGAGACACCCGTGTTGCAGGCGGCGGCCCTCGATCGGCCCGGCAGCGTGAAAGGCGGACCGTACAGCGAAGGCACGTTCCCCGGCGGCGGCCAGTTCGGTGTGATCACCGTTCGACGTTCCGCCGATGGTGTCGAGGTCACGCTGGAGGGCCGTCGCTACGACGGCGAGCAGCTCGTCGGGTACACGTTCAACGTGGAGCGCTGACGAACGGCATCTCGACGACCGTCGCCGCTGATCGCTTGCCACGGACGTCGACCTCGACGTGCGCGCCGACCGCCAGGTCGGGCGGCAGGAACGCCATCGCGATGCCATGGCCCAACACTGGCGAGTAGTTGCCGCTGGTGACGCTCCCGATCACGTCGTTGCCGTCGATCACGTCGCAGCCCGCTCTCGGCGGCCTTCGGCCCTCGACGGAGAGCCCGATGAGGCGACGCTCGATCCCGTTCTCGCGTTCCGAGAGGAGCGCCTCACGGCCGCGGAACGTCGGCTTGTCCCAGCCGACGACCCAACCGAGCCCTGCCTGCAACGGCGTGATTCCCGGTCCGAGCTCGTTGCCGTGGAGCGGAAGACCCGCTTCGAGTCGCAACGTGTCGCGGGCCCCGAGTCCTGCGGGTGTGGCACCGGCCTCAGCCAGCGCGGACCACAGCAGACCGGCATGCGAGGCCGGAACTGCGATCTCGATGCCTGACTCCCCGGTGTAGCCGGTGCCGGCGACGGTCAGCTCGGCGCCGGACCAGATGCCGACGCCGACCCGGAACCGGCCGACGTGCGCCAGGTCGCCGAGCACGGCAGCGGCGGTGGCTACTGCGTCGGGCCCCTGCACGGCGATGACGGCTCGAGACCCGGTGACGTCGTCACCGCCGACCGCCGCGATCACCCGATCGGTGTTCGAGGCGTTCGGCATGACGTCGAACCGTTCGGGGTCGTCGGCGTGCCACCAGACGATGATGTCGTCGAGCACCGACGCCGTTGCCTCGTCGAGCAGGTGGGTGTACTGGGCTCTGCCGGGGCCGACCTTCGCGAGGTCGTTGGTGAGCGTCTCCTGCAGCCGGTCGAACGCTCCGGATCCCTCGACCCGAACGGTGCCGAGGTGCGACACGTCGAACATCGCCACCGATCCACGACACGCTCGATGTTCTGCGACGGTGCCGGACGGATACGAGATCGGCATCGACCACCCGCCGAACTCGACGAGCTGCGCGTCGAGAGCGCGATGGACGTCGACGAGCGGAGAGACGCGCAACGCCACGGACGTGTGACCGGTCAGCCGATGGCGCGAGCCGCGACGACGTCACCGTCGCCGTCCAGCGAGGGCTCGGCCGGGGCGAGGTCGGCCTCGAGCTCGTTGCGCACCCCGCCGAGCGACAGCACGTTGAGCACGCCCTGGCCGGTGTTGATCAGGTCGACGAGTTGCGCCCCGTCGCACAACGTCACGCTGGCCCCGTCGATCACGATGTGCGCCGCGGCGATGTCGTTGCCGACGTGCTCACGAAGGTTCTCGAACACCGTGCGAACCTGCTCGAGCTTGATGCCGGCATCGAGCAGCTTCTTGATCGTCTTCAACTGCAGCAGATCGTCGTACGAGTAGCGGCGGCGACTGCCGGAACCGGCGGCATCGCTCAGCGACGGGCGGATCAGATCCGTACGCGCCCAGTAGTCGAGCTGGCGGTACGTGATGCCGACGATCTTCGCGGTCTGCGTGCCGCTCCAACCGAGTTCGGCATCGACGTCGGTGGTGTCGACGGCGTCTTCGATGGTCATGTGGGGTGCTCCCTGGTTCGACGTTCCCAACATCGCGAACGTGGTGGCGCTCACCAGGACGCGTGATCATCGAACGGAGTCGAACGACGGAATTACGACCGTGTGAGAGGGTCGAGGATACGGACCGGCCGTGCGTCCGTCAAGGAATCGCTACGCACAGCACCCGCGGGGCGTGTGATCGGCCGACGCGAGGTTCCGGCTCAGCCGAAGTCGCCGGGATCGACGTGTTCGAGGAAGTCCTTGAACTCGTCGATGATCTCCGCGGCATCCTGCTCCGGTTCGGGCTCGGGAAGCCGGCCGTGCTCGTCGAGCAGCAGATCTTCGGCGAACAGTGGCGCACCGCAGCGGACGGCGAGGGCGATCGCGTCGCTCGGCCGGCTCGAGATGACCCGCTCCTCCCCCGCTGCGTCGAGATGGATCTCGGCGTAGAACGTGTGCTCGCGCATCTCGGTCACGACGATGCGCGTGATCGACCCGCTGAGCTCACCGATCGCGGTGAGAAAGAGATCGTGCGTGAACGGCCGCGGTGGTTCGACACCTTCGAG
>JBCBDK010000070.1:0-10747 GCA_038529675.1 Actinomycetota bacterium | reverse complement strand
CGCCTGATCGTCACCGAACAGGAACTCGGTGAGCGTCTTCGCGAGCTCGGTCTTGCCGACGCCGGTGGGGCCGAGGAAGATGAACGAGCCCGACGGACGCTTCGGGTCCTTCAGACCGGCGCGGGTACGGCGGATCGACTGCGACACCGACTTGATGGCGCCGTCCTGGCCGATGATCCGCTTGTGGAGCTCGTCCTCCATCTTGAGGAGACGCTCGGTCTCCTCCTCGGTGAGCTTGTACACCGGGATGCCGGTCCACAGCGAGAGCACCTCGGCCACGGCTTCCTCGTCGACCTCGTCGAACAGGTCGACACCTTCGGCCTTGACCTCGGTCTCCTTCTCGGCCTTCTCCTCGAGGAGCTTCTTCTCCTCGTCGCGGAGGCGACCGGCCTCTTCGAACTGTTGCTCCTCGACCGCTCGCTTCTTGGCCTCTTGGACCTCGTTGAGCTTGGTCTCGATCTCACGCAGATCGGGCGGGGTGGCCATGCGCTTGATGCGCAGACGTGAACCCGCCTCGTCGATCAGGTCGATCGCCTTGTCGGGTAGGTGCCGGTCCGAGATGTAGCGGTCGGCGAGGTTGGCCGCAGCGACCAGCGCCTGGTCGGTGATGGTGACCCGGTGGTGCGACTCGTACTGGTCGCGGATGCCCTTGAGGATCTCGATCGTGTGGGCGAGGGTGGGCTCGTCGACCTTGACCGGCTGGAAACGGCGCTCGAGCGCAGCGTCCTTCTCGACATGCTTGCGATATTCATCCAGGGTCGTGGCGCCCACGGTCTGCAGCTCGCCGCGGGCGAGCATCGGCTTGAGGATCGACGCCGCGTCGATCGCGCCTTCCGCAGCACCGGCACCGACGAGCGTGTGGATCTCGTCGATGAACAGCAAGATGTCGCCGCGCGTCTTGATCTCCTTGAGCACCTTCTTCAGGCGCTCCTCGAAGTCGCCGCGGTAGCGGCTGCCGGCAACGAGCGACCCGAGGTCGAGCGTGTACAGCTGCTTGTTCGTGAGCGTGTCGGGGACGTCGTTGTTGACGATCTTCTGGGCCAGGCCTTCGACGATCGCCGTCTTGCCGACGCCGGGCTCGCCGATGAGGACCGGGTTGTTCTTCGTGCGCCGCGACAGGATCTGCATGGTCCGCTCGAGCTCGCGCGACCGGCCGATGACCGGATCGAGCTCGCCGTCGCGTGCTGCCTGGGTGAGGTTGCGACCGAACTGGTCGAGGATCTGGCTGTTGCCACCCTTCTCGTCGCCCTCGGCCGAACCCTTGCCGACCCCGGCCGACGCGCTCTCGCGGCCCTGACCGCCACCGCTTCCGCCGGCCGAGCTGCCCTGCGAGCCCGACGGACCCTGGTAGCCGGACAGCAACTGGATGACCTGCTGGCGGACGCGTGAGAGGTCGGCACCGAGCTTGACCAGCACCTGGGCGGCGACGCCCTCACCCTCGCGGATGAGGCCGAGCAGGATGTGCTCGGTGCCGATGTAGTTGTGGCCGAGCTGGAGCGCCTCGCGCAGCGAGAGCTCGAGCACCTTCTTCGCACGAGGCGTGAAGGGGATGTGGCCCGACGGCGACGAGCCACCCTGGCCGATGATCTCCTCGACCTGGCTGCGCACGGCCTCGAGCGAGATGCCGAGCGACTCGAGTGCCTTGGCGGCGACCCCTTCGCCCTCGTGGATCAGGCCGAGCAGGATGTGCTCGGTGCCGATGTACGAGTGGTTCAGGAGGCGCGCTTCCTCCTGAGCGAGCACCACCACTCGCCGGGCTCGGTCGGTGAAGCGTTCGAACATGGAAGCCCTTTCGTTCTGCTTGTCTCATCGGCACGTCGTGCGCACCGATGAAACTCGTGAAATCACACTACCGGCGGGTCGGAAGATCCTGAGGTCGTGCTCGTTTCCGGGTTCGGTCAAGTTTCACGGGTCGGACGGGAATACGTATCGGCGCGTGGTCGGTCACAGACAGTCCGCGTTCAACAGCGAGAACGCGCCGTCGCGAACGTTGACGCACGTCGGGTTCGTACCGAGGTCGGATCCGCCGATCAACGTGCTGTCCGCGAGGAACGGGTCGCCGTTGCCGTCGAGCGCGAACGAGGTGCCCGGCGCCGAGGAGGTCAGTACCGACGCAGTGACCACCGGGTCGGAGAGTCCGCTGACGACGAGCGCCGCGCTGGTCGTCCCCGGCCCGGAGCCCGTTGCCGTGCTCCGCGAGTCGTGGATGATCCCGTCGCTGATGCTCGACAGTTCGAAGCCCCAGTTGGTCGTCGCGTTGCGAGCGTCGGCGACGACCCGCTCGAAGGTGGCGTCCGAAACCTGCGACGAGTGGATCCCGATGGCGAGCGACCCACCGACCGCTGTGGCGCGTACGTCGCGCACGGTCGGATCGGACGCGCTCACGTTCGCGATCGCGACGTTCGTGTCGGACCCGAACGCTTCGACCGCGATGTTGTCGAGTACGAGCCCCGACGAGGTGCGGATCTTGATGCCGATCGAGTTCGGATCGGACCCGCCGGTGTTCACGACGCTGAGATCCCGGACCTCGGTGTTGGCTCCCGATGAGAACAGGACGGCGCTGTTGCCGTCGAACGACGTTCGACCGTCGGTTCCAGCGCACGCGCACTCGATGACGGTCACCTCCGTGCCCGACCCTGCGACGTGGACACCGGTCTTCAACTGCACGGCGGCAGCCTCGGTGTACGTGCCCGGCGCGACCCTGATCACCGCCGGGGCAGCGGTCGCCGCGATCGCCGCGCTGAGCGAGGCGAAGTCGCCGCCCGACGTCGCCACCCAGACGACGTTCTGCCGGGTCGACGCCAGCTCGCCCAGTCGGTCGTCGACGTCACCCAGTCGGTCGTCGATCTCGGCTTCGGTGTAGTAGCGGTCGTCGTGGTGGTGGTCGGAGTAGAAGCCGACCACATCGATGATGAGTTGGACCTCGCCCTGGAGGTTGAACACCTTGAATGCTCCGTCGTCGTCGAGCGGTGTCGTCACCCCGTTCGGCGTCGGCGGTTGGCCGGGAACCGGGTTGAGCGATGAGGTATCGGTGGAGCCGTCGGGTGTGATGGCGAGGAAGGTCGGCAGGGTCGCTTCGAGGGCCGTGACGTTGAGCTGGAGCGCGGTGGCGTCGTCCGGCAGGTCGTCCGCCGCGCAGTTCCCGTTCGCACCACGTGCGGCGATCGTGAGTGTCTCGCCCGGACCGAGCGGTGTGTCTCGCGGGCCGACCTGGAACTCGTCACGGGTGTCCGTGAGGCGGCAGGCGATGATCGGGTGGTAGACCGCCCGCTCGCCGGAGTCCGTCACCGCGCCGACCGTTGCGACCGTGCCGACACCGATCGCCCCGAGGCTGACCACGACCGCGGCACCGATGGCAGCCCATCGCGATCGCATCGCGCGAGATGACGTCGGTACGCTCGGCGCATTCGATGCGTTGATCGGTGAGGTCGAAGCGGAGTCCATCCGACCGATGGTCGTCTGTGGACCGGCATCCCTGCGGCGAATTTCACCCGCACGCCACCTTGCGCACCTAACGTCTCGCACGTGACACGCCGACGCCAGTGGACCTGGCGCGACACCGGGCTCGCCGTGGCGTTCCTCCTGCCATCCACGATCGTGCTCGGCACGTTCATCGTGTACCCGCTCGTGCGGGCGATCCAGCAGGGCCGGCAGCGCTGCAACGCACTGGGCACGCGTTGCCGGACGACGGGGTGGGATCAGTACGTCGACGTGTTCCGGTCCGACGAGTTCCAGAGCGCGCTGTTGGCCACGGCGAAGTTCGCGGTGATCTCGGTGCCGCTCGGGTTGATCGTCGGCGTCGGGCTGGCGGTGCTCGCCGACAAGTACCTGCGGGGGATGGCGGTCTTCCGCACCATCTTCTCCTCCACGATCGCCACATCGGTCGCGGTGGCCAGCCTGATGTGGCTGTTCCTGCTGCAGCCAGCCGTCGGTTCGCTCGCCAACGTCGCGTGGTTCCAGGAGCTGTTCCCGTCGGTCAAGAACCCGGGCTGGCTCAACGACTCGGGGACCGCACTGTTCGCGGTCGCTCTGTCGAGCACCTGGGCAGGGCTCGGGTTCACCTTCATCCTCGTGACCGCGTCGCTGCAGTCGATTCCCGAGGAGTTGCACGAGGCCGCGGCGGTCGACGGTGCGTCGGGCACGATCCGCTTCTGGAAGATCACGGTGCCGCTGCTCGGGCCGACGTTGCTGTTCGTGCTCGTCGTGCTCACCACACGGGCATTCCAGACGTACGGCGAGGTCGACCTGCTCACCAACGGCGGTCCGAGCCCCGACGACCCGACGACGACGCTGGCCTACCTCGTTTACGGCGACACGCCGCTGCAGGCGGATCCCGGTCTGCGGGCGACCGGCGCGGTGCTGCTGTTCGTCGTGCTGCTCGTGCTGTCGGTGCTCCAGATCCGCGGGTTCAGCCGGAGGTTGGCCGATGTCTGACGCTGCGCTCGACATCACCGCCGTCGATCCCGACGATCCGGAGCATCCCGCCGACGGCGACCGGTCGCCACTCACGGCCCGGTCCCGGAGTTGGGACGAACCGACCGGTGCCCGGAAGTGGGGGCGCTACCTGCTCCTGGCCGCCGTCACGTTCGTCGTGCTGTTCCCGATCTACACCACGGTGCTCTCCGCGTTCTCGCCGGCCGATCGGGTCGTGAACCGCGAGCTGCTCCCGCGGGAGCTCACCGTTCAGCCGCTCGGCGACGCCTGGACCGAAGGCCGGCTCGGCCGATACCTGTGGAACTCGTTCGTCGTCGCCACCGCCGTCACGCTCGCCCAGATCGTCACGGCGCTGCTCTCCGGCTATGCGTTCGCCCACCTCCGGTTCCCCGGCCGCAAGGTGCTGTTCGTCGCGTTTCTCGCCACGTTGCTCGTGCCATTCGAGGCGACGGTCGTCGTCAACATCGACACGGTCGAATCGCTCGGCGACTGGTCGTCGTGGCTGGGCGGGGTGAACACCCTGCAGGCGCTGGCGCTGCCGTTCCTCGCCACCGCGGTCGGCACGTTCCTCATCCGCCAGGCGCTCGTGTCGCTGCCACCCGACCTCCGGGACGCAGCGCGGATCGACGGGATCGGTCACATCGGATTCCTCCGCCACGTCGGGATCCCGTTGGTCCGCCCGACGCTGGGGGCGATCGGGCTGTTCGCGTTCCTGTCGACGTGGAACCAGTACCTGTGGCCGCGCCAGATCATCACCGAGGACGACAAGCACACCGTGCAGTCCGGCCTCCGCCAGCTCGGCAAGGCGGCGCTCGACCGGCCGAACCTCGTCATGGCCGGCACGGTGATCGCCGCGATCCCGATTCTCGTCGTGCTGATCGTGTTCCAACGCCAACTGGTGCGTGGCCTCACGGCCGGCGCAGTGAAAGGATGATCCCGATGCGTACTCCGACCGTCCGTCGCCGCCTCACCCACCGTCGCCTGGCGGGCCTCGCCGTCGTCGGCGCGATGGCGATCGCCGCGTGCGGCGGTGGTGACTCAGCGCTCGACGCCGGCCTCGACGACGAGCCGGAGACCGAGGCGGACGACGCGGAGGACGAACCCGACACCGACTCATTCGAGTCCGAGACAGCGGACCCCGACGACGAGACGGAGCCGTCGACCTCGAGCGACGATCAGGCCGAGTCCGACGAGCCCGGCTCCGACACCGCTGACGAAGGGTCGTCTGGCGAGAGTTCGGACGACGGGTCGTCCGCGGCCGGTGCGCCGTGCCCGGTCGACGCGCTCGACGCGGCCGACGGCCCGGTCGAGATCACGATGTGGTTCGGGCTCACCACCGCGATCGGCGACGTCCTCCAGTCGCTCGCCGACGAGTACAACGCGAGCCAGGACCAGGTCGTCGTCACGATCGAGAACCAGACCGACTACGAGACGACGATCGACAACTACTTCAACCTCGGCGCCGACGATCGCCCCGATCTGATGCTCGCGCCCGAGTTCGTGGTGCAGACCTTCGCCGAGTCCGAGTCGTTCATCCCGGTCGAGTCGTGCATCGAGGCGACGGGGTACGACACGTCGACCTTCCTCGAGCGGGGGATGATCGCCTACTCCTACGACGGCGTGCAGTGGGGTGTGCCGTTCAACGTGTCGTCGCCCGTGCTGTTCTACCTGCGGCCGGCGCTCGAGGCGGCCGGCCTCGACCCCGACGACCCGCCCGTCAGCTTCGAGGAGGTGCGCGCCGCATCCGAAGCGATCGTCGACTCGGGCACGGCGACCTACGGGCTGGTGCTCGACATCGGCCGCGACGGCGGCGGCGCGACGTTCGAGCAGTTCTTCGGGCGGATCGGTGAGCCGTACGTCGACAACGGCAACGGCCGGGAAGGGCGAGCGACCGAGGCGCTGTTCGGTTCCGAGGCCGGGCTGGAGATCCTCACGTTCCTCCGCGACATGAATCGCGACGGACTGTCGTTCAACGTCGGCGAGAACGCCGGTGGGCAGGACGCCTTCTTCAAGCTCGTCGACCCGAACGAACCGGGTGCGATGACGGTGTCGACGTCAGCAGCGCTCGGCCAGGTGATCGGTGCGCTCGACCTCGGGATCGGTGGGGAGCTCACGCCCGACGACCTGGGCATCGGCCCGCTGATGGGGCCGACCGACGAGGTGAGCGCGCAGGTGAGCGGCGCAGCGATCTGGCTGCCCGCCGAGCGCGGCGACGCGCAGACCGCAGCGGCGTGGGACTTCGCCCAGTTCCTCCTCGAGCCGCAGAGCCAGTCGACGTGGTCGGCGGGAACCGGGTACGTACCGATGCGCTCGGAGGCGCTCGATCTCGACCCGATCGCCACGTTGTTCGCCGAGGACCCGCGCTATCGGGTGGCGTACGACCAGGTGTCGGCGCCGCTGGGCTCGATCGAGTCGTCGCGTGCCGCGCTCGGCCCGCAGCGCGAGGTCCGCCAGGTGATCGCCGACATGATCGCCACCGTCTACGCCGATCCGGCCAACGCCGACCTCGCCGCGCTCCTCGCCGACGCCGAAGCCGACGCGAACCAACTCATCGAGACCTACAACGCCCTGAACTAGTTCCGATCCTCGTCGGCCGGAGCCCTCCTCGGAGCCTGCCGGCGAGCTGCGAGTTGGATTCCTGCTCGGGGACAGAATCCAACGATTCGACCGTCAGGTGGGGAAGCGGTGTGGGTCAGTTGGACTTCGTCCCCGAGCAGACGTCCAACTGACGGGGCACCGGTAGGGTCGGCGGCCATGGCAACGCCCTTTCCTCCCTTCGACGGTTCCGCCCCCAAACAGCAGGACTTCTCCGAGCCGCCGGAGATGGGGATCGACACCTCGAAGCGGTACTCCGCCACGCTCGACACGACCCTCGGCGAGATCGTGATCGCCCTCGACGCGATCAAGGCGCCGAAGACGGTCAACAACTTCGTGTTCCTCGCGCTGAACCACTACTACGACGGCGTCATCTTCCACCGCATCATCAACGGCTTCATGTGTCAGGGCGGCGACCCGACCGGCACCGGTCGTGGCGGCCCCGGCTACCGCTTCGAGGACGAACTCCCGAAGCCGCGCGAGTACCAGATCGGTTCGGTCGCCATGGCGAACGCCGGGCCGAACACGAACGGCTCGCAGTTCTTCCTCGTGTCCGGTCAGTCCGGCGTCGGACTGCCGCCGCAGTACAGCCTGTTCGGCCAGATCGTGAAGGGCCTCGACGTGCTCGACACGATGCAGAACGTGCAGACGGACCGAAGCGATCGCCCCCACGACGACGTCGTCATCAACTCGGTCGTCATCACCGTCGCCGACTGACGGCGACCGGCAATCACGTTCTTGGTCTGACCCAGAACGTGATCGCGCCGGAGCGCCATCCCCACGTGTGTCTGACACCGAGGGGGATGGCAGGATCGCGCGATGGCCGGCATGCACCACACCGCGTACGCCACGAAGGACCTGCGAGCGACGGTCGACTTCTACGAGCAGGTGATGGGGTTCCCGCTCGTGCACACCGAGATCTCGGCGCACGGTGTCGGCTTCCATCGCCACGTGTTCTTCGACACCGGCGACGGAACCTGCATCGCGTTCTTCGACCTGCACGGGGTGGGTGAAGCCGACGACTGGTCCGCTGCGCCGACCGGCGCCAACGGACAGCCGGTCTGGGTCACGCACATCGCCTTCGCAGCCACCGCCGACGAACAGGAGGCATTGCGCGAACGTGCGTCAGCTCGAGGCGTCGACGCCTTCGACCTCGATCACGGTTGGTGCCAATCGGTCTATGCGATCGACCCGAACGGCATAATGGTCGAGTTCTGCCGTGACACGCCCGGCTTCACACCGAACCCCGACGCGGCCCACCGCCTCCTCGACGCAACGCCCTGACCGATCACGTTCTGGGTCTGACGCCAGAAGTGACCACATCACGTTCTGGGTCTGACCCCAGGTGTGATCGGGGCGGGTACGGTCCGGCGTCGTGATCGAGCTGTCGAACGCCCAGGCGCGCCGTCTCGCGCTCGGTGCGCAGGGCTTCTCCGCCGCCGACAAACGCCCGACCGGGAAGGTCGACCGCCGTCATCTCCGGCGGGTTCTCGACCGAATCGGGCTGATCCAGATCGACTCGGTCAACGTCCTCGTCCGCTCCCAGGAGCTCCCGCTGTTCGCTCGGCTCGGCCCGCATCCGCGCGACCTCATTCCCAAGGCGACGGCCGCCGGCGACCTGTTCGAGTACTGGGTCCACGAGGCCTGCCACGTCCCCGTCGAACACCGGCCGCTCTACGGCTGGATGATGACGAGTCATCCCCGATGGAAACGGATGCGTGCCTGGGCGACCGAGCGCACCGAGCTCGTCGACTCGGTTCGCGCACGACTCCGTGACGACGGGCCGCTCATCGCCGCCGACCTCGCGATGCGCGAGGGCCCGAAGTCGCAGTGGTGGGACTGGGACGACGGCAAGTACGTACTGGAACACCTCTTCCGCACCGGTGAAGTGGTGGCGACGCGCCGGGCGAACGACTTCGCGAGGGTCTACGACCTCGCCGAACGCGTCCTGCCAACGACGGTGCTGGAATCGCGACCGCTCCCCGAACACGAGGCGAAGAAGGCCCTGCTCGTCCTCGCGGCGAAGTACCACGGCGTCGGCACGGCGGCCGATCTCGCCGACTACCACCGCCTGACACACACCCGGCCCCTGTTCGCCGAACTCGTCGACGAGGGCCGCCTGGTTCCCGCCGCCGTCGAGGGGTGGTCACAACCCGCCTACCTCCACCCCGAGGCGTCACGACCGCGCCGGATCACGGCCCGCGCGCTCCTGAGCCCGTTCGACCCGGTCGTGTGGTTCCGCGATCGCGGCGAGCGGCTGTTCGGTTTCCACTACCGGATCGAGATCTACACACCGGCACCGAAGCGCCGATTCGGCTACTACGTGCTGCCGTTCCTGCTCGGCGACGAGATCGTCGCCCGCGTCGACCTCAAGTCCGACCGTGCCAGCGGCCGACTCCTGGTCCACGGGGCGTTCGGCGAGCCGGGTATCGACGAGGGGTACGTGGCCGGCGAGATGATGGACGAGCTTCGGCTGATGGCCGACTGGCTCGGGTTGGCCGACGGCGTCGAGGTGGTCCGCCACGACGGGCGATACCGCGGGGATCTCGCACCGGCGCTCGCAGCGGTCTGACCGCGTGGTCGCGCTGATGCGCGGACAGCGGAGCGCGGCCGCTCGCCGGGAGATGTCGTGTCACGACGTGTCATGACTCCGCTCGACGCCGTACCGTCGACTCCATGTTGATCGCGATCGCACTCGTCGTCGTCGCCGCGGTGGGCGCACTCGTCGGCTTCGTCCGAAACGCTGCTCACGACCCCGGACGGTGGCACAAGGACCCACTGACGGAGCCGAAGCCGTCTCGACCGAACTCGTTCCGGATCGGACCCGAGCACGGTGCGCACGGCGCAACCGTCGAGCCCGACGAGGTCGCGCCGACGTTCCCGGTTGCCGTCGATGATCTCGCCGCGGCCTTCGACTCGGTCGCTACCGGCGAACCGAGCGTGGAGGTCGTCGCCGGATCCGCGACGGACGGCCACGTCACGTACGTCCAACGTTCGAAGACGATGGGCTACCCGGACTACGTCTCGGTCCGATTCATCGATCTGGGTGACGGAACGTCGACCGTGTCAGCGTTCTCTCGGGCCCGCTTCGGCTACAGCGACATGGGCGTCAACCACCAGCGCCTGGACCGTTGGATGAGCGGCGTCGGCGACCGCCTCGGCTGAAGAGGCTCAGTCGCCGGTGCGGTTCTCGTAGAGCACCACTCGCTGCTGGATGAAGCCGATCGACACGATGTCGAGGTCGCCGTCGCCGTCGGTGTCGACGAACTGGGCGCCGTCGTGGTGCTCGTCGCCGACGTACACGGTCACTCGCCGCCATCCGGTGCCGCCACCGAGGTTCTCGTACACGTAGATCCCCATCTCGTCGGGGCGGTCGCGGTCGTGTTCGCCGACCACGAGGTCGATGTCGCCGTCACCGTCGAGGTCGGCGGCGTCGAGGCTCTGCGGGTTGTTCAGGTTGTCGATCAGGTGGTGCGTCCACTGCCCGGTCGGGTCGTCCGGCCGCTCGTACCACGACACCTCGCCGGCGGGGTCGTGGCCGTTGCCGAGCACCAGGTCGTCGTCGCCGTCGCCATCGACGTCGGCGAGGCGGAGCCGGTCCGACTCACCGGTGCGCGGCGTGAAGATGTCCACCGGCGTCCAGGCGTCCCCTGGTTCGTTCCGGAGCCAGGTCCGGCCGAGCATCACGTCGACATCGCCGTCCTCGTCCACGTCGTGG
>JBCBDK010000069.1:0-10850 GCA_038529675.1 Actinomycetota bacterium | reverse complement strand
GCGGTGATCGGTGCGATCTTCGTGACATCGGACGTGTCGACGGCCTCAGACGCCTTCGATGCGCTGATGGTCGCGGTGTCCCTCGCGGTCGCTGCGGTGCCGGAGGGGCTCCCGGCGATCCTGACCGTGGTCCTGGCGCTCGGCGTGCAGCGCATGGCGGGCCACAACGCGATCGTCAAACGGCTGCTCTCGGTGGAGACGCTCGGCGCCGCGTCGGTGATCTGCACCGACAAGACCGGCACGTTGACCCGCAACGAGATGACGGTCGTGCGTGTTGCCGTGGCGGGT
This sequence comes from Actinomycetota bacterium, assembly GCA_038529675.1. Classification (GTDB taxonomy): domain Bacteria; phylum Actinomycetota; class Acidimicrobiia; order Acidimicrobiales; family Ilumatobacteraceae; genus Ilumatobacter_A. The sequence continues at coordinate 10,562 of JBCBDK010000069.1, read as the reverse complement.
GCGACCGCTGACGTCTCAGGTGTCGGCTACGAGCGCGACGGTGTCGTCCGCCTGCCGCCCGATCTACCCGAGCCGATTGCGGTGTCCGTCGCTGCGGATGTCGAGGAGCTGCTGCGAGGCGGCGCAGCGGCGAACGATGCGTCGCTGGGTGAGGAGTGGAGCCGGACGGCCGACGACGCCGCCCACTCGGGTAGTGGTGCGGCCGCTTCGTCGGGTGATCCGACCGAGCTGGCGTTGCTCGTCGCCGCCCACAAGTCGACGACGACCTCGACGGGGTCGGTGCGACCCGCAGAGCGACTCCCGGTCAGGGTTGGCGAACTCGCCTTCGACTCCGACCGCAAGCTGATGTCGACCCTGCACGAGGCGGAGGACGACGCCGTCCACGGTGCGCCCCACGTGCAGTTCACCAAGGGTGCTCCCGACGTCGTGCTGACGAGGTGTGGCGCCGAACTCGACCGGGGCGACGCGGTCCCGCTGACCGACGACCGTCGTGCCCGCATCCAGGCGACGATCGACTCGTTCGCCGACGACGGCCTCCGCACGCTCGCAGTCGCCCGCCGCGCCCACCTGCACGGCCCGTCCGACTTCTCCACCGACCACGAGCACGACCTCACACTGCTCGGGGTGGTCGGCATCGCCGACCCGGCGAAGCGGGAGGTCATCCCCGTCATCGCCGAGGCGCATCGCGCCGGGGTCCACACCGTGATGGTGACCGGCGACCACCCGCGCACCGCCAGGGCGATCGGCGCATCGCTCGGGTTGAACACCACCGACGAGGCGGTGGTGACCGGCGACGACCTCGCGTCCGGTGCGTTGGACGATCGGATCGAGCACGCAACGGTGTTCGCGCGGGTGGCGCCAGAGGACAAGCTGCGCATCGTCGACGCCTACCAGGACGCGGGGCGCATCGTGGCGATGACCGGCGACGGCGTGAACGATGCGCCGGCACTCCGCCACGCCGACATCGGCGTTGCGATGGGACGCGGCGGGACCGAGGTCGCCCGTGACGCGGCCGACATGATCCTGGCCGACGACGACTTCCGGACGATCGTGCGAGCGATCCGCGAAGGGCGCGAGCTCTTCGCCGACATCCGGAAGTTCCTGCGGTACCTGCTCGCCTCGAACACCGGCGAGGTCCTGGTGATGATCCTCGGGGTGCTCGCCGCATCACCACTCGCGCTCGATGCCGCCGAGGAGGGCCTGGCCGTCCCGCTGCTCGCCACGCAGATCCTCTGGATCAATCTGCTGACCGACAGCGCACTGGCGCTCGCGTTGGGCGTGGATCCGAGCGTCGACGACGTGATGGCCGACCGCCCGCGAGCGCTCGACGAGCCGATCATCGACCGGTCGATGTGGGTGACGATCGTCTTGGTCGGCACGACGACCGCGGTCGCCGGCCTCGTGGCACTCGACCTCGAACTCGCCGGCGGCATGCTCGGCGGAGACGGCGACCTGGTGACGGCGCGCACGATGCTGTTCACCACCGTCGTGCTCGCACAGGTGTTCAACGCGTTCAACTCGCGATCCGACCGGGTGAGCGCGTTCCGCGACCCGTTCGCCAACCGGCTGCTCTGGTTGGCGGTCGTCGTCACCGTGGTGCTCCAGGTCGCCGTCGTGCACGTACCGACGCTGAACCGGGCCTTCGACACGACCCCGCTCGATCTCGGTCGGTGGCTGATCTGCTTCGCGCTGGCCTCCTGCGTGCTCATCGTCGACGAGATCCGCAAGGCGATCGCTCGAGTGCGGCGCGGTCCCACCGTCGATGTCGTGATGTGAGTGCCGTCGGGCCATTCGGCCCTTTCGTCCGCGATCGATCCGTGTGTTGATGGTGGTGCAATCGGAGAGGAGACGCCGTGACCAACGTCAAGGCAGCGCCGTCGCCTGCGGCCACCTTCGACTGGGATCGCGCCTGGACCGAGGTCGGTGGGCCGCCGGATGGCGACGGACGGATCAACATGGTCGACCGAGTCGTCGACCGTCACGTGCGCGACGGTCGCGGCGACCAGGTCGCGATCCGATGGTTCGGCCGTGCCGATGCCGACCTCGCGGATCCGGTCGACGTGAGCTACCTCGCGCTCTCACACCGCACGAGTCGATTCGCCGGCGCGCTCGGGCACGCGGGGCATCGCCCCGGAGACGGCGTCGCGACGCTGCTCGGGCGAGTCCCGGAGGTCTACGTGTCCGCGCTCGGCACGATCCGAGCAGGCGGTGTCTACACACCGCTCTTCTCGGCGTTCGGGCCTGATCCGATCGCGCAGCGGCTGCGCCTCGGACGTATTCGTGTCCTCGTCACGACCGGCGTGCTCTTCCGCCGCAAGGTGCGCGATCTGCTCGCCAACCTGCCGGAGCTCCGCCTCGTGGTCATCGTGGACGTCCACGACGACGACATCGACGCGCTGCGCACATCGGAGCATCCGGGTCGGGTGGAGATCCGTTCGTTCGGGCGGTTCCTCGGGGAGGGCCACGACGAGGTTGCGGCCGCACCGACGACGGTCGAGTCGCCGGCGCTGCTGCACTTCACGAGTGGGACGACGGGGGAGCCGAAGGGCGCCGTGCACGTGCACGGCGCCCTGGCGGCCCACCACGCGACCGGGCGGGCCGTGCTCGACCTTCACGTCGGCGACACCTACTGGTGCACCGCCGACCCGGGGTGGGTGACCGGCACGTCGTACGGGATGCTCGCTCCACTCGCCCACGGCGTGACGATGATCGTCGACGAAGCCGAGCTCGACGCCCGACGCTGGTACCGCATGCTCGCCGAGCAACGCGTCGGCGTCTTCTACACCGCACCGACGGCGATTCGACTCCTCGAACGCATGGGGGCCGACCTGGCGCCAGCCGAGTTCCCGGAACTCCGGCTGGTCGCCAGCGTCGGGGAGCCGCTCGACGCCGCCGCGGTCGAGTGGGCGAACGAGGTGTTCGGCGTGCCCGTGCTCGACACCTGGTGGCAGACCGAGACCGGCGCGATCATGATCGCCAATCGGCTGGGCCGCAATGTCAAACCGGGGTCGATGGGTCGACCGGTGCCCGGCATCGTCGCCACGACCCTGCGTCGCACACCCGACGGCGAGCTCGAGCGCGACGCCGACGGCGCACCGATCGAGGCGGACGTGGACGAGAGTGGCGAGATCGCGCTGCGCGTGGGCTGGCCGTCGATGTTCCGCGGCTACCTCGATCGCGACGACCGCTACCGGTCCTGCTTCGTCGAGGCCGCGGCCGGTCAGGCCGGTTGGTACCGGTCGGGCGACCTCGCCCGCCGCGACGCCGACGGCGACTTCTGGTTCGTCGGGCGCGGTGACGACGTCATCAAGACCGCCGGCCATCTGATCGGCCCGTTCGAGGTGGAGGCCGTGCTCGACGCCCATCCCGCAGTCGTCGAGTCCGGCGTGATCGGCAAGCCCGACGAGGTGGCCGGGAACATCATCAAGGCGTTCGTCGTGCTCCACCGGGGATACGAGCCCGACGACGAACTGCGAACACAGCTCGTCGCCCACTGCCGTCGCCACCTCGGAGCAGCGGTCTCGCCGCGGGAGATCGAATTCGCCGACGAACTGCCCCACACGCGCAGCGGCAAGATCATGCGCCGCGTGATTCGCGCGCGGGAGTTGGGTCTCGACGCGGGCGACACGTCGACGTTGCAGACGGCAGCAACCACACCAACAGGAACGGACCCGGGTGGACCGGCCGCGGGTCCGTCGAGCGAGCGAGGAGACACCCCGTGACCGGATTCGACGACACCGGCTTCCAGCCTGCGGAGTGCGAGGCGCTCCTCCGCGACATGATTCGGATCCGCGTCCTCGAGGAACGATGCGCCGAGTTGTACGCAGCATCCATGATTCGGGGATTCCTCCATCTGTACATCGGTGAGGAAGCCGTGGCCACGGGTGTGATGAGCGCGCTCGAGGCCGACGACGCCGTGCTCGCGACATATCGAGAGCACGGACACGCACTGCTCAAGGGCATTCCCGCCGCTTCGATCATGGCCGAGATGTTCGGACGCACGAACGGCTGCTCCGGCGGCCGGGGCGGCTCGATGCATCTCTTCGATTCCTCGACCCGCTTCTTCGGCGGGAACGCGATCGTCGGCGGACACCTGCCGCTCGCCGTCGGCCTCGGCCTGGCGGAGCGGACGATCGGGACCGATCGCATCACCGTGTGCTTCTTCGGCGAGGGGGCGATGGCCGAGGGCGAGTTCCACGAGGCGCTCAACCTCGCCGCGCTCTGGCAGCTCCCGGTGTTGTTCTGTTGCGAGAACAACCGGTATGCGATGGGGACCTCGCTCGAGACGAGCGAGTCGCAGACCGACCTCGCGCTGAAGGCGGCGTCGTACTCGATTCCGGCGTGGAGCGTCGATGGCATGAACGTCCTCGACGTCGCCCGCGCAGCCCGTCGGGCGCGGACCATGATCGCCGGCGGTGGCGGCCCGGTCTTCGTGGAGTTCCAGACGTATCGGTTCCGGGCGCACTCGATGTTCGACCCGGACCTCTACCGGGAGCCGGCCGAGATCGAGACGTGGAAGCAGCGTGACCCGATCGAGACCTTCGCCGACTGGCTCGTCGACGAAGCGCACGCGTCCGCCGAGGAGGTCAGCCGACTCTGGGCGATCGCCCGGGAGGAGGTCGATGACGCCGTCGAGGCAGCCGACGCCGGCGCACTCGAGCCGGTCGAGTCGCTGCTCGACCACGTGATCGCTCCACCGGGGTGGTCGGTGCGAGACGAGGAGATGAGTCGATGAGCGTCGAGACCGAACCGGTGGCCGAGGCCGTCGTGACGACCACCTATCGCGATGCGATGCACGACGCGATCCGAGCTGCGCTGCACGACGACGATCGCGTCATCGTGTTGGGCGAGGACGTCGCTGACTACGGCGGAACGTACGCGGTCACGAAGGGTCTGTACGAGGAGTTCGGGCGCGATCGCGTCCGCAACACGCCGCTCTCCGAGTCGGGCTTCGTCGGTGCGGCGATCGGCGCCGCCCTCGGTGGACTCCGACCGATCGTCGAGATCATGACCGTCAACTTCAGCTTGTTGGCGCTGGACCAGATCGTCAACACCGCCGCGACCTTCCGGCACATGTCCGGCGGACAGTTCGGCGTCCCACTCGTGGTCCGGATGACGACCGGCGCCGGTCGCCAGCTCGCGGCGCAGCACAGCCACAGCCTCGAAGGTTGGTACGCCCACGTACCGGGGCTCAAGGTCGTCGCGCCCGCCACCGTGCACGACGCCCGCTGGATGCTGTCCACCGCGCTGGCCGATCCCGACCCGGTGATCATCTTCGAACACAACGCGCTCTACGGCCTCCAGGGCCCGGCGGACCCGCCCGGTGCGCCGCCGGGACCGGTCGACCTCGAGCGCGCCGTCGTTCGGCGGCCCGGTGACGATCTCACGATCGTCGCCTGGGCCGGCATGGTCCCCAAGGCACTCGAGGCAGCCGATGCGCTCGCCGCTGCGGGCATCAGCGCCGACCTGATCGACCTCCGCTCGCTTCGCCCGATCGACACCGGCACGCTCACCGCGTCGGTCGGGCGGACGAATCGAGCGCTCGTCGTCGACGAAGGGTGGCTGACCGTCGGGCTCAGCGCGGAGATCGCGGCGCTCACGACCGAGCACTGCTTCTGGTCGCTGGACGCTCCGGTACGGCGGCTGGCGACGGCCGAGGTGCCGATTCCGTATCCCCGTCACCTCGAGCAGCACGCAATTCCGCAGGTCGAGGACATCGTGACGGCAGCTCGTCGCCTGGTCGAGGACGGTCACTGATGGCTGCGACCACGGTCGTCGTCGAGTACGCAATGCCGTCCCTCGGCGCCGACATGGACGAGGGATCGGTCGTCGAGTGGCGGGTTGGTGTCGGGGACCGGGTCGCACGCGGCGATGTCGTGGCGCGGGTCGAGACGGAGAAGTCGGACATCGACATCGAGATCTGGCTCGACGGTGTCGTGAGCGAGGTGCTCGTCACCGAGCGGCGGGTCGTGCCCGTCGGCACACCCCTGCTGCTGATCGAAACGGTCGACGACGGCTCGACGGTGGGTCCAGGGCCCGCGCCAACGGGGGAGCGTGGGTCCGGACCCGCCGCCGTCGAGCCCGCCGGGTCGACGCTGCGGCGTCCCGATTCCGGCGACGCGCACATGGGTGCCCTCGCGCCGGCGGGCACCGTGCTGGCTTCGCCGCTGGCGCGCAGCGTGGCCGCCGAGCGTGGCATCGACCTGGCGACGGTCGCCGGCTCCGGCCCGAACGGCGCCGTCGTGTCCGCCGACATCCTCAACGACGTCGCTTCGACCGACGTTCCGACCGACGTCGCTTCGACCGACGTTCCGACCGACGTCGCTTCCCCTGGGCTCCCGACCGATGCGCCGAGTCGGGACGATCGGATGCGGCGAGCGATCGCGGCGCGGATGTCGAGGTCGAACACCGACATCCCGCACTACTTCCTCGACCAGGCCGTCGACGTGACCGCACTCCTCGCCGAACTCGCAGCGCGGAACGAGTCGCTCGAGCCCGCCGACCGGCTGATCCCGGCTGCCGCATTCCTCCGGGCGACCGCGCTCGCCGCCGCCCGTCACCGGGAGTTGAACGGGCACTGGGTCGACGACGCCTTCCGGCGTGCCGATGCTGTCGACGTGGGCGTCGCGGTCTCGATCCGCGGCGGCGGCCTGATGACGCCGGTGATCGCAGGTGCCGACGGCATCGATCTGGCGTCGACCATGTCGCAGCTCCGCACGATGACCGCTGGGGTGCGTACCGGCGTCCTGCGGTCGGGGGCGACCGACGTGCGCTCCTCGATCACGGTGACCATGCTGGGCGACCGCGGTGCCGACCTGGTCCACGGGCTCATCTCGCCACCCGAGGTCGCACTCGTCGGATTCGGTCGGATCGTCGAGCGGCCCTGGGTCGTCGACGGCGCCGTCAGCGTGCGTTCGATCGTCCACGCCTCGCTGTCGGCCGACCACCGAGCGACCGATGGCGCGACCGGCAGTCGCTTCCTCGCGTCGATCGCCCGACTCCTCGAACACCCGGAGGAACTGTGAACCAGCCATCCGTCCACACCGACGTCCGTACCCACCTGTGCGACGCGATGTCCGTCGTCGCTCCCGACGTGGTCGACGAGATCGCCACGATCGATGCGGGTCTCGACTTCTTCGAGGAGTTCGGGCTCGACTCCATGGATCGTCTGACGATCATGGAACGACTCGTCGCCTCGACCGGCGTCGCCATCCCCGACGACGTCGCCGTCCGCCTGAACACGATCGAGCAACTCGCCGCCCACCTCACGGCCGGCGGGTCCGGCTGACCAACGGTCCGCTCTCACCGTTCCCCAGGGGCAGCGCGCCCGGTCCGAGTGGGTCGCGGCGGCGCGTCGGTGTTCGGGCCGAGTCGGTGGCGAGGCAGCGTCGGACTCAGACAGCGTCGGCGAAGGTCACCGACGGCACGACCCAACCCCGTCCACAGTCGACGGTCACGTACTGGCCCGTCTCGAGCACGGTGGTGGCGTCCTCGGTGCCGACGATGCACGGCAGGCCCAGTTCCGCAGCGACGCGAGCCGCGTGGCTCGTCGCGTCGCCGTCGTCGGTGACCAACGCGCTCGCACGCTCGATGTGGGGGATCCACTCCGGCGTGGTCGCGGGGACGACGAGGATCTCGCCGTCGCGAAGCTCACCCAGATCGTCGGCCCGATCGACGACGCGGACGCGCCCGGTCGCCCATCCGAAGCCGACGCCGATCCCACTCACGCAACGATGTGCGATCGGGACGTCGACGTGGTGCCCCGGCGTGATCGGGCGGACCTGGAGGACCACGATGCCGCTGGCATCGATCGACCACTCGACCTCCTGCGGGGAGTCGAAGTGGTGATCGATCGCAGCGCTGAGCACACCGAGCTCACCCAGCTGCGCATCGTTCAGGACGCGATCGTTGATCCGGTCTGGGTCGGCGAACCGGTGGCCGCTGGCGTCCCCGGGGAGCAGGATCTGCTTCCGCCCGATCGTCACGCTCCGCGTTTCGTGGCCGAGCCGATCGACGACGTAGCGGTCGGGTTCGACCGCGCCGGAGATGATCGGTTCACCGAGCCCGAACGTCGCCTCGACCAGGACTTCGCTCGGCGACCCGGTGGGTGTGATCAGCCCCGAGGCATCGGCGTCGACCATCACCTGGACGACGACCGCCATCGCCGGGTCGTCGGCACCGAGGCCGTGCGCGCGCATCGACAGGGCTCGCTCGCCGAACATCGATGCCCAGCAACTGTGGACCCGCGCGACGACCTGGTCGACCCCGGCGACCGAGAGATACGTCGCGTGCACGCCGGCGCACTCGGGTCCCGAGACGGCGCCGGGCGTCGCCGAGGACCGAACGGCGACACGCAGCGTCTCACCGAGCTGCTCGTCGACACCGGGTGCGTCGGCGCGACTCGCAGCGGTGCCGCTGCGTGCAACGGCGAGGAGGCCGAGATGTCGTCGGATCTCGGCAACGAGCCCTGAGGAGAACTCGATCTCGGAGATCAGATGCCTCGCCTTGCGCGAGAGCATCGGGATCTCCTCGGGCGAAGCGTCGGCCGCGACCTCCCAGATCTGCGCAAGCCGATGATCGATCCGGCTCGTCGCGATCGCCCGCCGATAGGTGGCGGCCTCCACGACGAACGCCGCCGCTGTGTGGAACCCGCCCTCCTCCAGGCGCGCCAGGCTGGCGCCCTTGACCCCGATCCGGTCGACCCCAGCGTCGTGGTGGTCGCCGATCGTCGTGAGGGGCCACGCGGTCACTGGTGCTCTCGCTCCTCCTCGTCCAGCGGTACCGCTCGCCGCTGTTCGATCAGATCCGCCTCGGGCACCTCGAAGTCGCTGTCCAGTGGCACGTCGAGGTCGATCGCGCCGCGCTCGGGGGGCTCGGCGTCGCCGAGTGCGGCGTCCAGGTCGGTGCCGGTTGCGGTCGTGCCGTCGTCCGGAACCGGATCGTGTTCACGTTCGGTCGGGGTGGTCGGCATGCTTCGATCATCCGACCACCGGGTGGGGGAGCGAAGGGGCCAAGGTCCCGAGATCGGCGTCCCAGGTGTCGGACGACTCGAGGTTGACGGCGCGTCGCCGGTCGGCGCCGATGGTTGCTGCGAGGGGGGCTCTCGGGTTGGACCGAAGGGCCCTGGTCTGGTGCCGAGGCGCGTGAGACCGTGACCCATGGACGTTCGTCCACGTTCGACCCTGCTCGACCTCGACGGTCTCCAGCGCGTCGTCGATCTGCTCGACGCCGATGTCCATGCGCCGGTTGTTCGAGCGGACGACCTGGTCGTGGCACCGATTCGATCCGTCGGCGCTCTCCCGGTCGCCTGGGGCTCGACGTCGGTGCCCGGTGAGGTGACGCCGATGCGCCGCAGCGATCGTGCCCGATTCGGCTGGGCGCTCACATCGTCGTCGTGGAAGTCGTTCGTGCACCCACCTCGGATCCGCACGATGACGATCGGTCGATCCGCCGCACCCGGCGAGGGTCCCGGCGACGACGACCGCGACGGCCGTCGCGGCGGCGATGCCGTGCCGGTGTCGGTGACGACGAGGACGTCGCGGCGTCAGGCCCTGATCGGCGTGCGCCCGTGCGAGTTGGCCGCCCTCGACCGACTCGACACCGTGCTGTCCTCCGAGCCGATCCATCGTTCACTGCGCGACGACACGTTCATCGCCGTCGTCAACTGCTCGACACCGGCGTCGACGTGCTTCTGCACCTCGATGGACACCGGCCCGCACGTCGAGGGGCGAACGACGAGCCACGACCTCGAGATCACCGAGCTGGTGGGCGATGACGACCCGGTGTACGTCGTGCACTCGGTGAGCCGTGCTGGTGAGCGGCTGCTCGCCGCGCTCGCAGCGGAGGACGTCGGCGAAGCGGTCGAGGATCACCATCTCACGTCGGTCGGCGAGCAGCGTGACCGAGCGGAGGCGGCGATCACTCGGCGGCTCGATCCCGACGACGTCCGGCACACGCTGGCCGACGCCCACGAGTCGCCGCACTGGAGCGACGTCGGCGACCGCTGCCTGGCGTGCGCGAACTGCACATCGGTCTGCCCGACATGCTTCTGCACGAACCTCCAAGACATCGACCGACTCGGCGAGTCCGACGTCGAACGCTGGCGGACGTGGGACTCGTGCTTCGGCCTCGAGTTCAGCCGGGTCGGATCGTCGCCGATCCGTTCCTCGATCGCCTCCCGGTACCGGCAGTGGATGACCCACAAGCTCGACACCTGGCACGATCAATTCGGGGAGTCGGGCTGTGTGGGATGTGGGCGATGCATCGCGTGGTGCCCGGTCGGCATCGACATCGCGGCCGAAGCCGATGCGCTCGAGGCCGTCGGTGCGGGGGCGACATGACCGTGCTCGCCGCCCGACCGAGCCGCCCGGTCGACGTGCCCCAGCCGGCGCGGGTGCTGGCCCGCGTCGTCGAGACCGACGACGTCGTGACGTTGCGTGTCGCGCCGACGCGCGGCCCGATCGACGGCTTCGCGCCCGCCCAGTTCTCGATGATCGGCGTCGTCGGCCTCGGCGATGCGGTCTCCCGGGTGGGAGCTGATCGAGATGGGCACCTCGCCGAGG
>JBCBDK010000068.1:0-10972 GCA_038529675.1 Actinomycetota bacterium | reverse complement strand
CGTCAGCCGGGTGGAGGAGCGCCACGACACCGAACCCACCTCGCTCGGCCACGGTCGCCCACTCCCGACACCATCGCTCCGCCGGACGGAACGCCGTGAAGAACCGCCGATGTAGGTCGCGGCTCGCCAGACCGTCGTACAGCTCCTCGATCAGCGCGGCGTCGTCCGCCGTCGTCGGTCGGACCTCGATCGTCGCACCAGCAGGCAACTCGATGGTTCGGCGGTCGCTGGTGTCGTGTGACGACGTCATGTTCGGGTTCCGGTGCGGGTGGGCGGGAATCGCCCAGCTCGACTCGCCCACCATCGTGTCGGCGCACTCGCATCGATCGCCAGGGCCACACGTCCCGGCGACCGGATGGGAACTTCGGCTCTGCCGCCGAACCGGCATCGCGTCCGATCATCGGGGCATGACCTCCGTTCGCGATCCCGTCCTCACGATCGGGCGGCTCGACGACGACGAGCAGCACCGACGAGCGACGATTTCGTACGCGCTCGAACTCGAGACGGACGGTCGGCTCGCAGGCCATCACATCGACGAGCTCGTCCGACTCCACGCCGTCGACGAGCACGACGCCGCCGTTCATCCCGACTCGCGGCCGATCGCAGAACACCACGACTCCTACGCACCTGCCGTCGGCACGAACGAGCGAGCGGTCGAACTCGTCGTCGAACGCGACCAACTCGACGTCCAGCGAGACTGGTGGTCCTCCGGGCCGGGTGGCGAGACCCGTCCGATCGCCGAGTGGCCAGACCACGTCGCAGCCGACATCGTCCTGTCCCGATCCGGCCGAGTCGTGGCGACCGCGATGACGCCGACGGTGACCGGGTCGTGGGGCATCCTCGCTGACGACACCGACGGCTGAGCGGGTCATCACGGCGACGGCCGCGGGCGTCGCCACGGTCACCCGAGGCCGCCGGACGACTCCTCCGGGACGAGTTCGTCGATCACCGTGTCGACGCCCGGCGCGTGCGCCACGGCCTGATGAATCGCCCGTCGCTGTCCTGCCGACTCGGCGGTGCCGCGTAGCACGACGATCCGGTCGTCGACGATCACGTCCACGCGTCGCGCCCGGTGTCGGGCTCGCCGGGCGAGCACCTCACCGATCACGGAACGGATGAGTTCGGGGCTGACCGGCGGCTGCGCCAACTCGAGCTCGTTCGTGATGCCGCGCAGCCCGACGAGGTGGCGAACCGCCCGCGCGGCCTCCTCCGCCTGACTCGCGATCGAGACCGTGCCCCGCATGGTCAGCCAGGCGTCGTGGACGTCGACCTCGATGCCCTGCTCGGGGACGAGCGCATCCCAGGCGAGCACGCTACGCGCCATCGTGGCGAGCTCGTCGTCGCGTCGAGCCGGGGCGGTCGACGGCTTCACGTCGAGCCTGCTCAGCACGTCCCGGACACCGTCGACGGCATCGGCAACGCCCTCCGCGGTCAGCTTCTCGGCGATCGAGGCGGCCGTGCCGACCACGGTGACGACGCCGTCGTCGACCTCGACGTCGAGTCGGGTGTCGTCGAGCATCGGATGTGCCCGGAAGTCCCGGAGAATCTCGTCTCGAAGGCGGGCGTCGGGTGATGGATGGCGCATGCAGCTCCTCCTCTCGTGCCGGTCGCACGGCTCGTCACCATCGTCCGCCGAGCCGCCCGGGGAGGAACAGGGCCGTTGGTCGACTCGGTGCGTCGGGCCCGGTGTCCGCACGGCTCGTCGAGCGGCGTCAGTCGTGCACTGGCGGCGGGGACGTCGCGCCACCCAGCAGCTCGGCGAGTCGTGGCGTCCAGTCGAGGTCGTCGGTCGATCCGCCCTCCCGCTGGACCTCGTGCCGTTCGGCAGCCAGAACCTCGGCCGCCTCCGCGACTCGCTCGTCCAGGATCTCGGCTACACGGTCGCGGAGGTGGCCGGCCAGTGCCGGGCTGGCTCCGTCGGTGCTGATCGCTCCGGTCACGCGGCCCGAGCGGGTGATCGCGGGGAGGATCCAGTCGCAGTCGACCGGCTGGTCCGCAGCGTTGACCCAGATCCCCCGCTCCCTGGCGGCGGTCGACACCCGGTGATCGACGTCGACGTCACCCGTCGCGGTCACGACCAACCTCACGCCGTCGAGGTCGGCATCGTCGAACAGCTTGACCCGGACCTCGTCGATCGCGGCTCGGTCGACGTGTTCGCTCACATCGGTTGCCACCAGCCGGACTCGTGCGCCGCCCGCCGCGAGACCCTCCGCCTTGCGGGCGCCGATCCGGCCGGCACCCACGACGAGGACGACCACGCCCTCCAGATCGAGCACGATCGGGTACGAGAAACGCGGCCGTCGAGGTGCTTCGGCCCGTCGTGAACGAGACGTCGAGGAGCTCATCTCGGCCACGGTATGGGTCGTTCCCGCAGCTCAACACATCAATCCCGATAAATCTGACCGTTTTTGTCGGGTTTTGATTGAATGTCGTCCATGACGGCACCTCCGAACCTCGAGACCGGGCACCGGCTGACCGACGCACGAGCTGCGCTGCGATGGGCCGACGAGACGCACGGCGCCGGCCTGTGCGTGACCGCGAGCTTCGGTGATGCGACGCTCGCGCACCTCGCTGCGACGACGATTCCGGGCGTCGAGATCACCCTGCTCGACACCGGCTACCTGTTCGCCGAGACGGAGTGGTTCGCCACAGTGCTGCACGAGCGCTTCGATCTCCGGCTGCGCGTGATCCGGCCACACGCCGACCTCGATCGGGACGTGTGGCAGCGCGACACGGACGCCTGCTGCGCACAGCGGAAGACCGAGCCGCTCGAACGTGCGCTGCGCAGCCGAACGGGTTGGGTCACCGGTCTCCGACGCAGCGACTCCCCCGGGCGAGCTGCGACGCCGCTGATCCACCACGACCTGCTGCGCGGCGTGGACAAGATCAATCCCCTCGCCGCATGGGACGACGGCGACGTGGAGCGGTACGCCGCGACGCACGACCTGCCCGAACACCCGCTCGCCGACCGGGGGTACGCCTCGATCGGCTGCTGGCCGTGCACCCAGCCGGTCGTCGACGATGGCGACCCCCGAGCCGGACGCTGGCCCGGGACCGAGAAGACGGAGTGTGGTCTCCATGTCCGCTGAGGCGATCAAGGTCGAGAGCGACTACCTCGCAGGCACGATCGCCGAGGAGCTGACCGACGGTTCGGCCTCGTTCGAACACGACGCCGAACTGCTCCTGAAGTTCCACGGCATCTACCAGCAAGACGACCGCGACGTCCGACGGGCGCGAACGCAGCAACGACTGCCGGTCGACTACTCGTGCATGGTTCGTGCCTCGGTGCCAGGCGGTGTGATCAGCGCCGACCAGTGGATCGCACTCGATCGCCTCGCGGGCCTGGCGAACGATCGGCTCCGGCTCACGACCCGCCAGGGCGTCCAGTACCACGTCGTGTACAAGGACGAGCTCAGAGAACTGGTCGCCGGCATCAACGACTCGCTGCTGACCACGCTCGGAGCGTGCGGCGACGTCGTCCGCAACGTGATGGCCTGCCCGCTCCCCCACCCGGAGCGGCGGGTCGTGATCGATCCGATCGTCGCCGGGATCGTCGCCCGGTTCCGGCCACGGACCGAGTCGTACTGGGAACTGTGGGTCGACGGCGAGCGGGCGGTGAGTGCCGAGCGCCCCGACGCCACCGCACCGAGCGCGCACGCGGCGCTCGACCCGATCGACGACGTCGAGCCGATCTACGGCGCGGCCTACCTCCCCCGCAAGTTCAAGATCGGCATCGCGTGGCCCGGCGACAACTGCGTCGACGTGTTCACCCACGACGTCGGAATCGTGCCGACGCTCGAGCGCGGTACCCACGGCGAGCTCACCGGCTTCGTCGTGCTTGCCGGCGGCGGCATGGGCATGAGCCACAACCGCCCCGACGACACCTACCCACTCCTCGCCCAGCCGGTCGCGTGGGCCCGACCGGCCGATGTCGTCGACGTCGTCGAGGCGATCGTCACGACCCAGCGCGACCACGGCGACCGCGAGGATCGAAGCCGGGCACGACTCAAGTACCTCGTCGAGGCGAAGGGCGTCGACTGGCTTCGCACCGAGGTCGAGTCCCGGATCGGACGCACGCTCGAACCACCGGTGGAACTCCCCGACTGGCAGGTCGAAGCACATCACGGCCGCCACGACCACGAGTCCTCGCACGGCCACGATCGCGACACCGTGACGCTCGGGCTCCCCGTTCCGTCCGGGACGGTCACAGGCGGCCTCCGACGAGCGCTCGCCCGCCTCGTGACCGACGGACTGGTCACCGAACTCCGCGTGACGCCGCGACAGGACCTCCTCCTGCTCGGCATCGACCACGCCCACGTCGACACGGTCGAACACCTCCTCCGAGCGAACGGTGTGGCGCTCGCGGCCGACAACAGCCCGACGAGGAACCTCGCGATCGCCTGCCCGGCACTCCCCACGTGCTCCAAGGCGCTCGGCGAGGCCGAACGGATGCTGCCCGAGGTGATCGACCGCCTCGAGAAGCTGCTCGCCGAGACCGGGAACGCCGAGCTGGCGCTCCGCCTGAACATGACGGGCTGCCCGAACGGATGCTCACGGCCCTACGCCGCCGAACTCGGCATCGTCGGGCGGTCCAAGCGCACCTACGACATCTACGTCGGCGGGAGCCCGGCCGGCGACCGGCTTGCGCGGCGACTGCGTGCGGACGTCCTGCTCGACGACGTGCCCGATCTGCTGCGTCCGCTGCTCGAACGGTTCAGCCGGACGACCTCGGACGACGCGGTGAGCTTCGGCGACTGGGCCTGGGAGCAGGGCCAGCACGAGCTCGAGCAGCTCCTCCCTCGCGACACGTCACGTCGGGCTCGGCGGGCACGCGGGGAACGGGCGGACGCGACCACGAGCGAGGGCGGTCGGCCGTGAGCGTCGCGCTCGTCGGTGCCGGGCCGGGCGACCCCGACCTTCTGACGGTGAAGGCGGCGCGCATGCTCGCCTCGGCCGACGTGGTCGTCCACGACGCGCTCGTCGGCGAGGGCGTGCTCGCGCTCGTGCCCGAGCACGTCGAACGGATCGACGTCGGCAAACGCCGCGGCAAGCCAGTACCCCAGGAGATGATCTCGGCGCTGTTGGTCGAGCTGGGACGGACACAGCGGGTGGTCCGCCTGAAGGGCGGCGACCCGTTCGTGTTCGGCCGCGGCGGCGAGGAGGCGCTCGCGCTCATCCGGGCCGGCGTCGAGTTCGAGGTCGTGCCGGGCATCAGCTCCTCGATAGCGGCCCCTGCGGCGGCAGGCGTGCCGGTGACGCACCGGGGTGTCTCCGCGTCGTTCACCGTCGTGACCGGCCACCGTCGGCAGGGCGAGCCTCCCGTCGACTGGCGTGCGCTGGCCCAGGTCGGCGGCACCGTCGTCGTCCTCATGGGGGTCACTCACCGAGCGTCGATCGCGGCGGAGCTGATCGCGGGCGGACTCGAGCCCGACACTCCGGTCGCGATCATCGGCTCCGCGACGACCGCGGACGAGGACATGGTGCGATGCGACCTCGCCGACCTCGGCACGACCGAGGTGCAGCAGCCAGCGACGATCGTGATCGGCGCCGTGGCCGCACTCGACGCACGATGGCACTCGCCGGGTCTGGAGCGAACCGCCGCCCTGTCGTGACCGCAGGTCTGCGCACCGCTCAAGCTTCTCAGCCTGGTTTCAGGCGGGGACCGTTGAGTGGCGCACATGAGATCGACACGCATCGCCACCACGCTCGTCATCGCTGCGCTCCTCGCTAGTGCATGCGGCGGCACCTCGACCACGTCCGCCGAGCCCGGGGAAGCACCAGGCACGCTGCCGAGCATCTCGACGACGAACGAACCAGTCGGGTCAGACGCTGCACCGGCGACGGCACCCGACGAACCTGACGACTCCTTCGTCGACGGTGACGAGCCGATCGAGCCCGCGACGGGCGACGCCGAGGCGAGCGACACGGAGTACGACGGCGAGTCCGGAGACGACACCGTCGCGGACGAGGACGACGACGGCATCTCGCTCCCCGACGTGGACACGATGCGCGCAGCGGTCGTCGACGGGCTCGCTTCCGGCTACGAACGCGCCGCCGGCCTCTGGCCCGGGTACGTGCCGAACGAACATCCGGCGGTCGTCCCGTTCCGCACGGACGACGGCATCGTCGGCGCACTGGCGATCAACCACACCGGTGCCGACGCACTCGGCACCGCCACCGAGCTTCCGACCGCGGGCACTCCGTTCACGTCGCTGCACCGCATCGACGACCTGAACGATGCGACCAGCGATCGGCTCACCGAGATCCCCAACTTCGACTTCCACGCCCAGCTCGGAGGGGTCGACAGCTTCGTCATGGTGGCCGACAACCGCGAGGCGTTCTTGAATCCGACCAACGTCGACTGGGTCGCCACGTTCATCCACGAGCTGTTCCACCGGTTCCAGGATGAGGGTTTCTCCGGCTCGCTCGGCAACCAGGACGTCGACGGCTACGCCTACACCGAGGAGAACCTGCGCCTCGCCGTGCTCGAGGACCGTGCACTGCGCGACACGCTCATCGCCACGGATGACGACGACCGGTTGGCCGCCGCCCGGCGATTCGCCGCTCTGCGGCTCGCTCGACGCGACGCCGATGCCCGGGTCGCGCTCGACGACAGCCAGGAGATGTTCGAGGGCTCCGCACGGGCGATCGAACACATGCAAGCCGGCGACAACACCGAGTTCCCGTACAACGGCACCAACTGGGAAGCCGAACTCCGCGAGAACGTCACACCGGGTTCGGTCAAGGACGAGTACGGGTTCGGACGCTTCTACGCCAGCGGTGCCGCAATCATTCGGACGGCGCAACTGCTCGGCGTGGACGACGTCGCCGAGCGGATCAACGGCGGCGAGTACCCCGCCGACGTCGTGATCGACGCCGCCGGCGTGACTGCGAGCGATGTGTCGGGCCTCGTCGCACAGGCAGAGGCCGAGTACGACCCGAGCGCCGAGATCGCCACGACGGTGAACTCGGCCCTCGAGACGATCGACGAGGAGTCCAGCCCGTTCGACGACACCGGCGACGGCGACTCGGACGCCGGCGAGTCCTTCGACCTGACCGAGGAGCAGCTCGAGTGCCTCGACGACAACGTCAGCGACGACGGCCTGGTCTCCGCCGAGATCTGGCGCGAGTGCGTCGGCTCCGACTGATCACCGGCCGGCTACCACCGCTCGGGCGGTACGACGGCGGAGCGATCGGGACCTCCGACCCTGGTCGATGCGGCACGGGCAGATCGACAGTCGGGTAGGTGGCAGGGCGACGCGCCGGCGAGGAGGCCAGCATGTCCAGAAGTCGAAGCTCGACCTTCCGCCTCGCCGCGATCATCGCCGCGCTCGGTGTCACCGGAGCAGGCTTCGCGTCGTGCGGCGACGATGACGACGACGACGATGGCAGCGGCGCTGACACGCCCGGCGTCGGAGTGCTCGCCGCGGACGTCGAACGTGCGCCGCTCGAACCGGCCGCCGCGACCCAGGCCGCCGACGCGATCACCGCGTTTGGTCTGGATCTCTACGGTGCGGCGCGAACCGGCGACGGCAACCTCGCCGTATCCCCGTACTCGGTGGCGGCCGCGCTGTCGATGACTCGTGTGGGCGCGTCCGGCGCGACGGCCGACGAGATGGACGACGTGCTCCACGCCGACGTCGTCGACGATCTCGCCGTCGCCTTCGGCTCGCTCGACGGTGCACTCGCCACCCGGCCCGGCGAGTTCCCCGTTCCCGACGGCGACCCGCTCGAGTTGGAACTCTCGTTCGCCAACGCCCTGTGGCCGCAGGACGGCTTCCCGTTCGAGGAGGAGTTCCTCGAGGAGCTCGGCAGGCACTACGGCGCCGGCGTGAACATGGTCGACTACGTCGCCGACGCGGAGGGCGCGCGCGAGTCGATCAACGCGTGGGTCGCCGGCGAGACGCGCGACCGCACCCCCGAACTGATCCCCGCCGGCGTCGTCGGCGCAGCGACGCGCCTCGTGCTCACCAACGCGCTGTACCTGAAGGCACCGTGGGAGTTCCCCTTCGCGGGGAACGCTACGACCGAGGGCGAGTTCCGGCTGCTCGACGGATCCACCGTGACGACGCCGCTCATGTCGCTGAACGAGGGGTTGGGCCACGGCACCGGCGACGGTTGGGCAACGGTTCGGCTGCCCTACGTCGGCGGCGATCTGTCGATGACCGTGCTCGTTCCCGACGACGGTCGCTTCGAGGAGATCGAAGCGGCACTCGACGGCGCCCTGCTCGCCGCCATCGACGAGTCGATCTCGAGCCGGACCGTGCAGCTGGCCCTGCCGAGCTGGGAGTACCGCACACAGCTGAACCTCAACGAACCGCTCCGGCAGTTGGGCATGGAGACGGCGTTCGACGACCGGGCCGACTTCTCCGCGATGTCGCCCGAATCGCTCTTCATCAGCGACGTGGTCCACGAGGTGTTCATCGCCGTCGACGAGGAGGGCACCGAGGCGGCCGCCGCCACCGCCGTCGTGATGGCCGAGTCGGCCGCAGCCGAACCGGTCGTCCTCACGGTCGATCGTCCGTTCCTGTACTGGATCGTCGACGAGCCGACCGGCGCCGTCCTGTTCCTCGGCCGCGTGCTCGACCCGACCCACGAGTAGCGCCACGAAGGTCCGAGGGCCCTGGCGGACGCTGCTCGTCAGGAAGATGCTCGGCGTATGACTGCTCACCTCAGCGCGCGGGACGTCGAGAAGCGGGCCCGACGTTTCGACAAGAAGTTCCGCAAGCACCGTCGACTCCTCACCGACCGATACGGCGCCGCCGTCGCCAGGCAGATCACCGGCGACGCACGCCGCGAGTATCCGGCGGTGTTGCGTGACACACCGAAGTTCGCCGGCCGGGGCAACATCTTCAACTGGGCCATCGGAGAGAACGCCCTGATCGTGGCGTTCCATCGAGCGATGACGGCAGCCGGCAAGACCGCCGACGAGACCATCGCCATCGCCTACGCGGTCACCGAACGGACCTATGACGCGCAGCCGCGCGTCGTCCGCTCGCTGATACGGCGGATCATGTTCGGGCGCGTCTTCTTCGCGACGGTCAGGAGGTCGGCGAGGCTCGTCGGGCAGCACCCTGAGGGCTGGCAGGTGGAGTATCGACAGGGCGACGGCGTGACGTCCGACTGGTACTTCGCGGTGACGGAGTGTGGCGTGCTCAAGTACTACGACAAGTTCGAGGTGCCCGAACTCGCTCCGTACTGCAACTTCGTCGACTACCTCCAGAGCCGAGCGTGCGGGTTCGGGATGCAGAACCCGACGAACCTGGGTCAGGGGGACGCCACCTGCGTCCAACTGATGAAGCGGGACCGCGAGACCCCGGTGCCCGCCAACCTCGAGGAACTCGCCGGGTCGAGGTGACGCTCTGCGCCGCCCGAGTCGAGGCGGCATCAGCAGCCACGTCTACGCCGACACGGCCCGTTCGGCGTACATCTCGTCGATCAGGTCCGCGTACTCGCGCTGGACCACGTCGCGCTTGATCTTGAACGTCGGGGTGAGTTCGCCGTGCTCGACGGTCAATGGCTCGGGCAGGAGCCGCCAGTACTTGATCTGCTCGACCGGGGCGTGCTGGCGATTGACGCGATCGACCGCTGCCTCGATCTCGGCGCGCAGGCGCGGCGCCCGCGTCAACTCGGCGATGTCGGCGAAGGCGCCGTGCTCCTCCGCCCAGTTGGCGGCGGCATCCATGTCGAGCGTGAGGACGGCGGTCAGGTACTTGCGCCCATCGCCCACGACGACCGCCTGGCCGACGAGCGGTTCCATCGTCAGCCGTGCCTCGATCTCGGCGGGCGCGATGTTCTTGCCGGCAGCGTTGATGATCAGATCCTTCTTCCGGCCGGTGATCCACACGTAGCCGTCGTCGTCGACGTGGCCGAGATCGCCGGTGCACAACCACCCGTCGTCGTCGAACAACTCGGCGGTCGCCTCGGGTTGGTCGTAGTAGCCGGCGCAGACGCTGCCGCCGCGCACGCGCAGCTCGCCGTCGTCGGCGGCCATGACGTCGAGGCCGGGGATCGGCTTGCCGACCGATCCGATCCGGATCGCGTCCGGCGGGTTGATCGTGGCCGGACCGCAGTCCTCGGTCTGTCCGTAGACCTCGGCGATCGGCAACCCGATCCCCTGGAACCAGCGGAGGAGATCGGGATGGATCGGCGCAGCCGCCGACGCCAGCAGCCGGGCACGGTCGAGGCCGAGCTTGCGGCGGACGACGCGAGCGAGCGTCTGGCGGATCGCGAGCACACCGGCGCGATCGGCCAGCGAGCCGAGCGGCGAGCGATCGGCCGGGCGGTCGTCGGCGGTCGCAGCGTGGTCCAGCACGCCCGCGAGGTGCACGGGAGATGCACCGAGCTGGTCGAGCACGGCGTCGTGCAGCTTCTGCCACACACGAGGCACGGCGAGGAAGATCGTCGGCCGACACGCTCGCAGGTCGTCGGGCACCGTCGCCAGGCTCCGGGCGAACCACGTCTCACCGCCGGCGGCGATCTGCCCGAAGTGACTGGTCATCCGCTCAGCGATGTGGCTGAGCGGAAGGTACGAGAGCATCCGGTCGCTCGGCTGCAGCTCGAGCATCGACTCCACCGATGCCAACGTCCAGCTGATGTTCCCGTGGGTGAGCATCGTGCCCTTGGGCGGTCCGGTCGTGCCGCTCGTGTAGACGAGCGTGGCGAGGTCGTCGTCCGTCAGGGCCGAGGTGCGATCACGGACCGCGACGACCCCGATCCCGCCGGAGCGGAGATCGTCGAGGGTGAGGAGTAGCGCCGAGTGATCGAGCCCGCTCGCCGACCCGAGCACGACGACGCGCTCGAGTGCCGGGAGGTCGTCACGATGCAGCAGCACCTTCGACAGCTGCTCCATCCCGTCGACGAAACAGACCCGGCAGCCTGCGTGCCCGAGCACGTAGGAGACCTGCGGCGACGAACTCGTCGGGTACACCGGCACCGTGACCGCTGCTGCCGACAGGATCGCCAGATCTGC